>CAYLIR010000017.1:0-14311 GCA_964383515.1 uncultured Acidimicrobiaceae bacterium | reverse complement strand
AGCTCACGATCGACCTCTCCAAGAGCTACGCGGCGACGCTCCACACATCAGCGATCTGCTGCCCGATGGCACAGACGTGTTCGATACTCTCGACGCGCAGAGGTGACGGACTGTTGCCGTGAGCGCAACCGCTGCTCAGCCTGGATTGGAGCTCTGGCACGAGCCGTAGGTCGCGGTGAACTTGCCGCCTGACTTCCATGGGTTCCACCACTGGCCGGTGGCACTGTCGTAGTAGTTCGCGAGGAACGCGCCTGCGGCGATGTTGGCCTCGCCGTTGTACGGCGAAGCGACGAGACCGTTGCCGTCGACGAACCCAGCTCCTTTGGCTCTGCTCGTCCAGTACTTGCTGAGGTGCTGCATGAGGCCTTCAGCGGATGTCGACGAGTTGAATGCCCGCGGGTCTCCATTGGACTCCCTCTTGATGATCCCGAGCGCACAGTCGACCCTGTCCGCTGGCCAGTACTTCTCCACAGTCGTTCGCCAGGACTCGATGCTGCGGGTGCCGCCTGCGTCTGCTGGCCAGTTCGGTGACCACTTCGAGTTGGAGGAACCACTCGTGGTCGTGGTCGTGGCGGGCGTGGTCGTCGTGGTCGCAGGTTTCGTGGTTGTCGTGGCGGGCGTGGTCGTCGTGGTCGTAGGTTCGTCGTAGTAGACGACGATGGAGGCGGTGGCCGTGTTCCCAGCATCGTCTGTTGCCGTGAACTTCGCGCCGTTGGCGCCATCGCTCACTGCGAGCTTGATCGTCCAACTCCCATCGTCGGACATCGTTGCGGCGTATGGGCCGGACACCACTGTGGCGCCAGGCTCGGACGTTCCTGAGAAGGTGACGAGACGGTCCGTGACGTTGGCTTTGTCGCGGGGCGAAGTAATCGTGATCGGCGGTGGGGTCGTGTCTCCGGGCTTGGTCGTGGGAGGCGTTGTTGCCGCGGTGGTAGCTGCAGCTTGCTGCTCGGTCGTTGGTGGCGCTGTCGTTGGTGGCGCCGTCGTTGCTGGCGCTGTCGTTGCTGTCGCGTCGAACACCGTGTTGCCGGTTTCGGCGATGTTGAGCGTCTCAGCTTGCACGGGAGCCCCTGTGGTCGTGGTTGCACGAGGGACGATCGGGGTTGCGACCCGTGTCCCGGCATCCGTGACCCGCACGGCGAGCACCGCTGAGGCGACGCGCGCCGACACGGCCGGTGCCGCTACGGCAACGGCCGTCGTCTGGGCACCATCATCAGCAGATACCGTGCCAGGTGAGAACGCCGCTAGCCCGATCACCGCCATGAGCGCGGTGACGAGTAGCCCAGCGTATGCAATAGGTATGCGAGGTTTCACGATGCTCCGTGGTCCCGGGATAGTGTCGTCGGCTCCGCGTGTCGCGTGAGGACGGTCCCGAATCGATATGGTCCGCAATCAGGGGGGCGGACATCCAAGCGCTACGGCAAGGGTATAGGCGTCGAGCCGGTAGAGCAAGCCGATACACGCCAGATTCTTCCAGAAGAAGTGGCGGTACGGCCTGTCACGGTATGACGATCGTCTTCATGTTGCAGAACTCTCGCATGCCAGCATGCGCGAGCTCCCGGCCATATCCGGACATCTTGATCCCCCCAAACGGGAGGCGAGGATCTGATGCTGCGAACCCGTTGACGAAACAGGTCCCCGTCTCGATGCGATCTCTGGCTATGTGCTCACCGCGTGCGACGTCACGTGTGAACACCGCGCCGGCAAGCCCAAAGTCGGAGTCGTTCGCAACCGCGATGGCGTCTTCTTCGTCAGCTACGGTGATGATGGTTGCCACGGGGCCGAACAGTTCTTCAGCGTACGCAGGCATGCCCCTGGTGACCCCCGAAAGGACGGTCGGGGGGTAGAACGCCCCGGGTCCTGGTGGCACGATGCCCCCGGTGACCAGCGTTGCTCCCGACGCCACCGACCGAAGCACCTGGTCGTGGAGTTCGTCGCGCAAGTCTCTGCGCGCCATGGGCCCGATCTGGGTCGTTTCGTCAAGTGGATTCCCCATGGTATAGCTCTCCATAGCGGTGACGAGTTTGTCCGTGAACTCCGCTGCAACGTTGGCATGGACAACGAAGCGTTTCGCTGCGATGCATGATTGGCCTCCGTTGAGCAGGCGCCCGGCTGTGCATGCCCGAACGGCTAGATCTACATCAGCGTCTTCGAGGACGAGATACGCGTCGGAGCCGCCCAGTTCGAGAACCGTCTTCTTGATCTGTCCACCAGCGCGCGAGGCAACCGCCCTGCCCGCGGAGTCAGACCCGGTGAGCGTCACCGCAGCGATGGCCGGGTTGTCGATGATCTCGCCAACGCGCGATGAGGGGATGACCAGGGTTCGGAACAGGCCGTCGGGGAACCCGGCTTCGACGATGATCTCATCGATCGCCAACGCGCATCCGGTGACGTTGGATGCATGCTTGAGCACGGCGCCATTGCCAGCCATCAGTGCCGGTGCGGCGAATCGGAGAACCTGCCAGAGAGGGAAGTTCCAAGGCATCACAGCGAGGATGACGCCGAGGGGCCGATAGGCGACGTAGCTCTTTGTGCGTCCTGTCTCGATGTGGTCGTCTCGGAGGATCGTCTCTGCCTCGTCTGCGTAGTAGCGGCAGACCCAGGCGCACTTCTCAGCTTCAGCTCTACCCTGAGTGACCGGCTTGCCCATCTCGTGTGCCATGAGGTCAGCGAGTTGTGCGGCCCGATGGGCGAGGATGTCGGCAAGGCCGAGCATGAGCTCCCGACGGAACGGAAGATCCGTTGCTGCCCATTCCCTCTGGAGTGTTGCGGCAGTACCGAGGTGGTGCTCGACCTCCGCCTGGGTCGTCTCGGGGAAGGTTGCGACTACCTGTCCTGTCGTTGGGTCGATCGAGTTCACGTCTGCTCCTCTACGTGCTCGGGCATGTCGTAGCCGAGCGATGCCGTTCCTCTCGCGGTGGTCACAGGCTAGACCTGCCCACTGAACTGGGACGCATCTGTGGAGGTCAGGCGATGCACGCTCCCGCTGCTCCGTGCCTCGGATCCTTGACGACGAAGGCCGTGATGACAGCGCCAACCATGGCGATGGCATCGATGACGATGATCGCACTGAGCGGGATCCACGACACGACGAGTCCGATGACGAGGGGGAGGAGTGCGAGGGGCGCGAGCAGCGTTCCCAAAAGGGCTACGCACGTTGCTCGGAGATGGTCGGGAGACATCTCGAGGATGATGTTGCTGTAGCCGAGCCTGAGGCCGCTCATCGTGGTGCCGATGAGGAAGAACGTCAGATAGAGAGGCACGGGGCCGAGGGGGAGTGCTGTCAAGGCGCTGATCGATGCCGTGAGTCCAGCGATCGAGGTACCGATGATCACTGTCCGATTCCCGTATCGGTCACCGAGATAGCCCCACAGGAGATTCGATAGGGCCGCCCCCGTCATCTGCGCAGCGAGGTAGAACCCGACGGACGCCTGTTCCACCCCGATGTCCTCAAGAGCGTAGACCACGAAGAACGGTGCAGACATGATGAGGAGCGCCGTGAGCCCCCTGGCGGTGATCAGCCAGCGGAAATTGGCATTGACTCTGGTGAGATGCGCCGCGCGTGTGACCGTTTCCTTGAACGTCGTGACCTGGCGTTCATGGTGGGATGGAGGCTCTTTGACGATGGCGATACCGATGAACGCCACGAGGAGGAACGCTGCTGCAAGGCCGAAGATGAGCGCGTAGCTGTACGGGTAGGGGATGCGGTCCGGGTTGGAGAGGATCGCAGCGACGACCCATCCTGCGCCGATCGCCAGCGTGTACCCGACGAGCTGTTTCCAGCCGATGAATCGCCCTCTCCGCTCGGTCGGGATTGCCTTGGCGAACACATCGGCATAGACGACCGCCCCGACACCACCGGCCAAAGAGAACGTGGCGAAGAGGCCGACCAGCAACACCAGCACGACTCCGGGTGCGCTGAGGGCGAACATGGCGGTCACGACAGCGATCAGTCCCCACGACAACCACCGCAGCGTGATGATCCACATGAGTATCGGCTTCTCGTATGGCCGGGCCTCGACGAAGTGGGCGGTGAACATCTGCGGGACGACCTCGCCGAGACGCTGTGCGACCACGAGTGCGCCGATGAGGACGGTGGAGCCTGTCAAGGTGGCCAGGAAGGAGGGGAGGACCGTGTTGATGTTCGAGAACGCCTCCGAGAGCTGGAAGAACACACCGTGGATCAGGCCGCCTGCGAAGTTCCTGCGATAGTCGTCTGGCTCCGCGAGCTTCGAGGTGTGCACGGTCTTCATCCATGGAGGGTACCGATGGCTCAGGAGCGTCGCCATCGCGCCGCTACCAGCTGATGTCCTCACAGTCGATATGGGATTCGGGCTCCACTTGGAAGGTGGTGTGGTCGACTCCGTAGTCGACCTTGAGGATGTCCCGCGCCACGTCCATGACTGGGTGTGGAGGCGTGGTCGCATCGGTGATGAGATGCGCCGAGGCCGCGTCCATGTCGGAAGTGAGTGTCCATACGTGGAGGTCGTGGACATCGACGACTCCCGGAATCTGTCGAAGGCGTTCGTCTATCTCCGCGACGTCGATGGTATCTGGTGCTGCCTCGACGAGGATCCGCAGCGCCTTCCGGCCAAGCCTCCAGGACCGCGGGAGGATGAACAGTCCAATGACGATGCCCAATACCGCGTCGACATACACCCATCCGGTCGCCATGATGATGCCGGCTGCGACGATGACTGCGATGGAACCGACCATGTCCGCGAGCACCTCCAGGGCAGCCCCCTCGACGTTGATGCTTCCGGACGCTCCGTTGCGCAGCAACATCCATGAGACGATGTTGATGACGAGTCCGAGTGCTGCAACGACAAGCATGGGACCGCTGAGAACCTTCGGTGTGCCGAGGGTGAGGCGCCGGACCGCCTCAAACACGACATATCCTGCAACAGCGAACAGGAGGGCGGCGTTCGCCAGGGCCGCGAGGACTTCGAGCCGATACACGCCGTAGGTCCGCTGTGGATTGTCGGTGAGGTTCTCCGCGGCGACGATGGCGGCAAGCGCCATGCCGATGCCGATGGCATCTGTTGCCATATGGCCAGCATCAGAGAGCAATGCAAGGGAACCCGAGACGATGGCCGTGATCGCCTCAACGGCCATGAACACGATGACGAGGCCAAGCACGGCTACCAGGCGTGAGCGATGCTGCGCTCGAGCGCTCATGCCCAGCCCGTGGGAATGGCTATCACCCATGAGGGGATCCGTCCGTTGCGAGGTAGTGCGCTGCAGTGATGTTGAGGAGTTGCCTGACATGCTCGTCGGCGAGGCTGTAGTGGACGCTGCGGCCTCTCTTCTGGGAGCGAACGAGTCCTCCGAGCCGCAGATGCTTGAGTTGGTGGCTCGTGCTGGACTCGGTAGCTCCGACAGCAGCAGCGAGGTCGCGCACGCACATGTCCTCGACGGTGGAAAGGGCAGATAGGATGCTGATCCGCCCCGGATCAGCGAGCAGTTTGAACCGCTCAGCGAGCACCGCTGCATCACCCGGGGGGAGCATCGCAGCGCGAGCACTCGTCACGCGGTCGTGGTCCTGGATGCGCGTTCCCCGTTCTTCGGCTTCGGGTGGAGTGGTCATGCTACGAGCATACATGAACGTATGAACATACGCTCATATAAGTGGAACGCGTAGGTACACGTCGTCAGGGCAGGCGAGAGTGACACATTTCGGGGGTCCTGCTCCTGGTAGGACACCGTGCGCCGGTAGCTTGTCTGTTGCGTCGACAGCGAGGTGACATGACCGAAGCAAGCACGGTCCCAGAGCGCGAGATCCTGACATGGGAGTCCTACGGAGCCGGTGTGCGCGACCTTGCGCGTCAGATCGCCGCGGACGGTTTTCGGCCAGATGTCATCCTGGGAATCGCGCGCGGCGGTCTCATACCCACAGGTTCGCTCGGATACGCCCTCTCCGTGAAGAACACGTATGTGATCAACGTCGAGTACTACACCGATGTCGACGAGCGCCTCGACGTTCCCGTGATCCTCCCGCCATATCTCGAACTCGTCGATCTTGAGCATGCCAGCATCCTCATCGTCGACGATGTTGCCGACACGGGCCACACGCTTGCAAAGGTGTTCGAGTTCGTCTCGGGTTCAGTAGCGAGCGTGAGGACCGCGGTGCTCTACGAGAAGCCTCGATCCGAGATCAAGTGTGAATACGTCTGGAAGCGGACAGATCTGTGGATCAACTTCCCCTGGTCCAGCGAACCACCGATCGCAGAACCGAAACAACGCCACAGCTGAACTGGCGAGGCGCTACGCCTCCTGATCTACGGGTTTCGTCACTTCGCACAGCTCCGCATCGAGGACGCGCACGACATCGGCTCCCGCCAACGAGAGGGAGACACCTGGGGCACCCGCCCCGATCGAAACGGTCCTTGTCGCGATGGATGGGTCGGCGATGACGGGGAACGGCTCACGTGCACCGAACGGTGTGATCGTACCGCGTTCGTACCCGGTAGCCGACCGTGCTTCTTCCGCATCCGGCATCGAGAGGCGACGTTCCCCGAGGTGCGAGCGGAGCTTCTGCCAGTCGATCACCCTGTCGCCGGGGACGAGCACGAACAGATAGCTTCCCTCTGGACGTTTCACGACCATTGTCTTGACCATCTCTTCAACGAGGACACCACGCAGGGACGCCGCTTCGGCCATCGACGAAACTCGGCCATGGCGTGAAACACGATAGGGAATGCCGTCAAGGCGAGGATCGGTCGTGGCGGGCGCGTGGTTCACGGTGGTACCTCCCGGGCACTATTGTACCGAATACCCCCCAATTGGATGTGCATCGCCAGTGCCGTATCATGGGGGTCAGACGTACCCAGAGAGGAACTATGCGCGATCTATCCATGCACGGAATCGACCCGGAAGGCGAGGTCTACTGGGATCTTGCGACGCCCGTACTGATCGAGCACACACTCCGGCGAGGCGATGGTGAGCTCGCGCACAAGGGTCCCATCGTTGTCGACACGGTCCCCTACACCGGTCGGAGCCCCAAGGACAAGTTCATCGTCCGTGAGGAATCCACTGAGGACGAGATCTGGTGGGGAGACGTCAACCACCCCATCGAGAACGATGTCTATGAAGCGCTCTATGACCGGGTGACCGAGCATCTGGCGAAGAACGACCTGTATGTCCAGGATGTGTACGCAGCAGCAGACCCAAAGCACCGTCTTGCCGTGCGTGTGGTAACCGAGAGCCCGTGGCATGCCCATTTCTGCCGCAATATGTTCCGGCTCCCGCGCACGTTCGAGTTCGCTGACAGCGTCGAGCCGTTCGTGCCGGACTTCACCATCGTCCACGCGCCGAGCTTCAAGTCGATACCAGAGCGCGACGGGACGCGCAGCGAAGTGTTCATCATCATCAGCTTCGCCCACAAGGTGCTGCTCATCGGTGGTACGAGCTATCTCGGCGAGATGAAGAAGTCCGTGTTCTCAGTGATGAACTATCTGCTCCCGAAGTCGGGAGCGCTGTCGATGCACGCGTCCGCCAATGTCGGCGAGGACGACGATTCTGCCGTCATCTTCGGATTGTCGGGAACGGGCAAGACGACGCTTGCAACCGATCCGACCCGCAAGATGATCGGGGACGATGAGATCGGTTGGGGAGAGGACGGCATCTTCAACATCGAAGGCGGTTCCTACGCAAAGGTGATCTCTCTGAGCCCCGAAGATGAGCCGCTCATCTTCGAAGCAGCGAACCAGTTCGAGACGATCCTCGAGAACGTGGTCGTGAACCCAGACTCAAGGCTGGTTGAATGGAGCGATGGGTCCAAGACGGAGAACACCCGTTGTTCCTATCCGCTGCCCCATCTCCCGAACGTGATCATGAGCGGTGTTGCCGGGCATCCCAAGAACATCGTGTTCCTTTCGGCTGACGCTTTCGGGGTGCTGCCCCCGATCTCCCGTCTGACGAAGGAGCAGGCGATGTACTACTTCATGTCGGGCTACACGGCCAAGCTCGCAGGCACAGAACGCGGCGTGACCGAGCCCGCGGCGACGTTCTCGCCGTGCTTCGGTGCACCGTTCTTGCCGCTTCCGCCTTCCTACTATGCCGACGTGCTCGCAACGAAGATCGATGCATTTGGGCCAGGGCTGTGGATGATCAACACCGGTTGGACAGCCGGTCCGTACGGCAGCGGATACCGGATCCGGATCCCACATACGAGGGCAATGCTCAACGCTGCGCTTGCAGGCGATCTCGACGATGCCGAGTACGTCGAGGACCCCATCTTCGGGCTCTCGGTTCCGACCGCCATCGAAGGCGTCCCCTCTGAGATCCTCATGCCCCGCGATACGTGGGAAGACGGAGAAGCCTACGACAGGCAGGCGAAGAAGCTCGCTGCGATGTTCAAGGAGAACTTCGAGCAGTACTCAGCTGGTGTCGACCAGTCCGTGATCGACGCAGGTCCGAAAGGCTGACCCGATCGCCTGTTCTTGGGCAGGCGATCGGCGATAGATGTAGCGCCTGCTACGGGGCATCCGCGAGGAACCGATCGACTGCTGCTGCGCAGTTTCGCCCCTCGCGTATCGCCCACACGACAAGGGACTGGCCTCTGCGCGCATCTCCTGCAGCGAATACGCCAGGAACGCTCGTCGCGTAGTCATTCGTGCTCGCAGCGACGTTTCCGCGCTGGTCGAGGCTCACACCGAGTTGCGTGAGAAGCCCATCGTGTACCGGGCTCACGAATCCTGTTGCGAGGAGCACAAGATCTGCTCGCAAGGAAAAGACCGTCCCGGCGATCTCTTCCATGGTCCAGTTGCCGCCCTCTTTCGACCAGGAGACATCGACGCCGTGGAGGGTTGTGACGTGTCCGTCGGTTCCGCTCAAGGAGGTTGTAGCGGCTGCCCACCGCCGCTCGCACCCTTCCTCGTGGGACGTGGTTGTGCGGAGCTTCATGGGCCAATCCGGCCATGTTGTCAGCTTGTCGGGTGCCTCAGGAGGTTTGGGGAGGAGTTCGAGCTGTGTGACCGATGCAGCTCCTTGGCGATTGGCGGTTCCCACACAGTCCGAGCCCGTGTCGCCGCCGCCGATCACGATCACGTGCTTCCCCTGGGCATCGATGGGTGCCGTCTCAGGCATCGATTCGCCTCCGATTCGGCGGTTCTGCTGGGTCAGGAACTCCATGGCGAAGTGGACACCGGCGAGATCCCTACCAGGGACAGAGAGATCGCGTGGAGTCTCGCAACCTGTGGCGAGGATGATGGCATCGTACTCGTTGGCCAGCCTGTCAACCGGCACGTTGACACCGATGTGGCTGTTCACCTTGAACTCGACACCCTCCGCCTGCATCTGTGCCATGCGTCTGTCGATCACGGACTTGTCGAGCTTGAAGTCGGGTATCCCATAGCGGAGCAGGCCGCCGATCTTCGCGTTCTTCTCGAATACGTCGACTCCGTGCCCAGCCCGCGCGAGTTGCTGAGCGCTGGCGAGCCCTGCGGGGCCAGATCCGATGACCGCAACTCGTTTGTCACTGTGTTTTCGGGCGATCTGCGGCTCGATCCAACGATGCTGCCAGGCCTTTTCGATGATGGAGTACTCGATGGTCTTGATGGTCACGGGAGCATCGAGTAGGTTGAGCGTGCATGCTTGTTCGCATGGTGCCGGGCACACGCGTCCGGTGAACTCAGGGAAGTTGTTCGTCCGGTGGAGTGCATCGATGGCGTCTCTCCACCGCTCGTGATAGACGAGATCGTTCCAGTCGGGGATGACGTTGTTGACGGGGCAGCTGGAGTGGCAGTACGGCACACCGCAGTCGATGCAACGCGATCCCTGCGCGGAGACAGATGCATCTGTCAGGGGAATCGCGAACTCCTGGTAGTTCTTGGTGCGCTCATCGACCGGCGCATAGCCCCGGTCGTTGCGGTCGATGTTCTGGAAACCCGTCGGCGATCCCATCATGCACCCTTCTTCGTGAGTGCCCTGCGGTACTCCACAGGCACGACCTTGTAGAACCGTGGAAGGTACAGGTCGAGATCCTTGAGGATCTCTGCAGCTCGCGAGCTGTTCGTGAGGCGTGCATGTCGGGTGATGAGGGCGGTCAAGCGCCAGACATCGTAGCGGAGGGGGTCGGCAAGAATCTCGGCATTCGATGGGTCGTCCGTCGCGTTCGGCGGAGCGCCATCGTCGCATCCTATGCGTTCGATCGTAACCATCTGATGGTTCACCCGTTGATCGAAGTCGCCTGCATCATCGATCACGTAGGCGATACCTCCGCTCATCCCCGCTCCAAAGTTCCGACCTGCTTTGCCGATGACGACCACACAACCTCCCGTCATGTACTCGCATCCGTGGTCGCCCACGCGTTCGACGACGGCGATCGCACCCGAGTTCCGCACGGCGAAGCGTTCCCCAGCGCCACCGTTGAAGTAGCCAGCGCCAGAGATCGCACCGTAGAGCGCAGTGTTGCCCATGATGACGTTCTCGCGTGGCACGGTGGGGCCATCGGGTACCGCTTCGATCACGATCCGCCCTCCGGAGAGGCCCTTGCCCACGTAGTCGTTCGCATCGCCGACGAGGTGCAACGTGATGCCATGGGCTAGCCATGCCCCGAAGCTCTGGCCAGCAGTGCCCTCGAGATTGATGGTGATGGTGTCATCGGGCAGCCCCACATGGCCGTATCTACGTGCGACCTCACCCGAGAGCATGGCACCTACGGAGAGGTTGGTGTTGCTCACCGGCGTGTCGATCGCCACGGGTATGCCAGCCTCGAGGGCCGGCGATGCCGCCTCGATGAAGGTGTTGTCGAGGGCTTTGTGGAGGGAGTGGGGCTGTGCCTCGGTGTTGGATATAGCAACCCCAGGTCGTTGTGTCGGTTTGCAGAGTACCTTCGAGAAGTCGAGCCCTTTCGCTTTCCAGTGATCGATGGCTCCGCGTACTTCAAGCCTGTCGCTCTGCCCGATCATCTCTGCGTAGGTCCTGTA
Source organism: uncultured Acidimicrobiaceae bacterium (assembly GCA_964383515.1). GTDB lineage: Bacteria > Actinomycetota > Acidimicrobiia > Spongiisociales > UBA5794 > JAMBLL01. Next base: position 3,383 of record CAYLIR010000017.1, on the reverse strand, counting down.
TCCCAGTCGTGCCATGATTCGGCGTGTCTGCTCGGCGATGAACATGAAGAAGTTGATGACGTGTTCAGGCTGTCCGGGAAACAGCTTGCGCAGTTCAGGGTCCTGCGTCGCCACACCGACAGGGCAGGTGTTGAGATGGCACTTGCGTGTCATGATGCAGCCCTGAGAGATGAGTGCTGCCGTACCGAACCCGACCTCATCTGCACCCAGAAGTGCTGCGACGACGACATCACGGCCCGTGCGGATCCCGCCGTCGGCTTGCACAGCGATCCTGCCTCGCAGGCCGTTCGCGACGAGCGTCTGATGTGTTTCTGCGAGTCCGATCTCCCAGTGCGAACCGGCCTGCATCACGGAAGTGAGTGGGCTTGCACCGGTACCGCCATCGTTACCTGAGATGAGGACATGATCGGCGTGCGCCTTCGCGACGCCGGCTGCGATCGTCCCGACGCCGACCTCGGAGACGAGCTTGACGCTGATGCGAGCATCGGGGTTGACGTTCTTGAGGTCGAGAATCAGCTGTTTGAGGTCCTCGATCGAATAGATGTCGTGATGGGGTGGGGGAGAGATGAGCCCCACACCTGGTGTCGAGTGCCGTACCTTGGCGATCCACTCGTTCACCTTGTGGCCGGGGAGTTGCCCACCTTCGCCAGGCTTGGCTCCCTGGGCCATCTTGATCTGGATGTCGTCTGCGTTGACGAGATACTCGGTGGTGACGCCGAATCGGCCGGATGCGACCTGCTTGACCGCAGAGCGCATCGAATCCCCGTTCTCCATGGGTATGAATCGCGAAGGCTCTTCACCACCTTCTCCCGTGTTGGACTTCGCACCGATGCGGTTCATCGCGATGGCGAGATTCGTATGCGCTTCCCACGAGATCGAGCCGAACGACATGGCGCCGGTGGCGAATCGCTTGACGATGTCGGATGCGGGCTCTACTTCGTCGAGCGGTATCGGTTCATCGTCCAGCTTGAAGTCGAACAGGCCCCGAAGGTTCTTGAACTCCCTGGATTGGTCATCGACGAGTGCGGTGTACTCCTCGAAGAGGGCGGAATCCCCCGTGCGCACCGCATGCTGAAGCGTTGCGACCGTCTCGGGCGTCCAGACGTGTTTCTCGCCGGTGATGCGGAACGCGTAGTCGCCACCGGCGTCGAGGGCGATCTTGCCGTCCCGATCCTTGCTGAACGCGGAAGCGTGGCGTCTGACGGTTTCCCGAGCGACTTCGGCGAGGCCGATGCCCCCGATTGACGATGGCGTGCCGGTGAAGTACCTGTCGATGAAGTCATCGTTGAGGCCGATGGCATCGAAGATCTGGGCTCCGCAGTAGGACTGGAACGTGGAGATACCCATCTTGGACATCACTTTGAGCATGCCGTCTGTCACCGCTTGGATGTAGCGCTGCTCAGCCTCGTCGATGGTTGGCTCACCGGGTAGTTCATCGGTGAGCGCGTGGATGCTGTCGATAGCGAGGTACGGGTTGATCGCTTCAGCGCCGTAGCCGCCGAGGAGGCAGAAGTCATGGACCTGCCGCGCTTCACCGGTTTCTATGACAAGGCCAACCTCGGTGCGGAGCCCAGCCCGTATCAGGTGATGGTGGACCGATGCCGTTGCCAGAAGTGCGGGAATGGCGACCCTGTCGGCTTCGATGCATCGGTCGGACAGGATGATGATGTTGCGCCCATCGCGTACGGTCTCTATGGCACGTTCACACAGACGTGCGAGCGCTTCTTCCATACCGTCTGGCCCGGCATCTGCCGGATAGCAGATGCTGAGCCTCTTCGTTCGGAACGCGTTGTCGACGTGGTTCTCGATGTGTCGTATCCGTTCGAGGTCGATGTTCGAAAGGATCGGGTGCGACACCTCGAGTCGCTTGTGTGCACCGCCGGTATCGAGGTCGAGTAGATTCGGACGCGGCCCGATCAGCGATACGAGCGACATCACCGTCTTCTCCCTGATCGGGTCGATGGGAGGATTGGTGACCTGAGCGAAGCGTTCTTTGAAGTAGTCAGAGAGCATCTTGGGGCGATCGGAGAGCACTGCGGGCGGTGTATCTCTGCCCATCGATCCGATCGGATCCTTGCCAGTCGTAGCCATGGGCTTCAAGAAGAACTCGATGTCTTCGCGTGTGTAGCCGAATGCCTGTTGGGTCTTGGCGAGCGTTGTGGCGTCTGGGCCCATCGATGCGACCTCCTGTGGAAGGTCTGCAAGCCGGATCTGGTTCTCATCGAGCCAGTGCTGGTACGGCTTGGCCCTCGACAGTGAGTTCTTGAGCTCCGCATCGTCGATGATCCTGCCCTTCTCGAGGTCGATGAGGAGCATCTTCCCCGGCTGCAGTCGCCACTTCTTGACGATCTTGTGCTCAGGGATGTCCAGGACGCCCATCTCGGATGCGAGCACGACGAGGTCGTCGTCAGTGACGACATACCTGGCAGGCCGTAGGCCGTTGCGGTCGAGTGTCGCTCCGATCTGTCTCCCGTCGGTGAAAGCGACTGCCGAAGGCCCATCCCACGGTTCCATGACGGCCGCGTGGTACTCGTAGAAGGCCTTGCGGCTATGGTCCATCAGCGGGTTGTCAGCCCATGCCTCGGGGATCATGAGCATCATTGCATGGCCGAGTGAGTAGCCGCCTGCGAGGAGCAGTTCGAGAGCGTTGTCGAAGGTGGCTGAGTCGGAGGCGCCATCACCGATGAGTGGCCACAGTTTCTCAAGATCGTCACCGAGTATCTCAGAGGACATGTTCTGACGGCGAGCCATCATCCAGTTGATGTTGCCCTGGACGGTGTTGATCTCGCCGTTGTGGCAGAGATAGCGGAACGGCTGAGCAAGGCGCCATGACGGCGACGTGTTCGTCGAGAAGCGTTGGTGGATGAGAGCGAGTGCCGAATCCACCCGCTCGTCTGCAAGATCTCGGTAGTACACAGCCAGGTTGGCGGCGAGCATCATGCCCTTGTAGGTGATGGTCCGTGCCGACATCGACGTGATGTAGAAGCGGCCGCGACCGATGAGCCCTGGATCCCGTTTGTGCAGTTGGATATGGGACTGTTTCCGGATGACGAACAGCTTGCGTTCGAACGCCTCCGTGTCAGGGAGCGAGGGGGACCGTGCGATGAAGACCTGCCGTATCACGGGCTCGATCGGTTTGACGCTCTCCCCAAGGCACGAGGGATCGACGGGCACATCGCGCCATCCCAGAATGGTCTGTCCCTCCTTGATCACCGTCTCTTCTATGGCGTGTTCACAAACGATCCTGTCGGCCGGGTCCTGGGGAAGGAACACCATCCCGACGGCGTACCACCCAGGGTCTGGGAGGTCGATACCGAGATCCATGGTCACTTCGCGCAGGAACCGATCCGGTATCTGGAGCAGCATGCCTGCACCATCGCCAG
>CAYLIR010000016.1:0-14361 GCA_964383515.1 uncultured Acidimicrobiaceae bacterium | reverse complement strand
GAACGACGACTGTCCCTCTGTCTCCACCCGATTGCTGCGCAACGGCGCTCGATGCGAGCATCCCCGCGAACAGTATGCCGCCCAACAGCACCACCAGTGCCTTCCTAGCCATCGCGCTTCCCTCTCTGAGATCGTCCTCGACTCTCCACCATAGGGCACCGATTCCGCTTCGGGGTGCGAGATCCATCGGGAGGAGCCCGCGGTCTTGGATCAGGATGTGGGGACGCCGCGGGCTTCGTCGATGTCGTAGGCGACGGGCGATGCTCCCACCTCAAGCGTTCCCAGAGAAACCCAACCCGACCCGATGCTGTACTCCCCCTCCCAGGTGTACGCAGCCTCGATCGAGTAGTGCTCCTCGGTCGGATGGCACAAGCCCCCGGAAGGATGCTCGATCCGATACGCAGCTGTGCACGTCTTGAGGCGATAGATGTGGGACACCGCCCCCGCCGGATACCCCAACGCTTCGCCAGGATCGAACACATCCCTTCCACCATCGCCCCACAGAACCGTCAACCCCGTCACATGGGCGCGCACCGAGAGCGCCGTGCCGTCAGGCAACGTCTCGTCGTAGGTGATCGCACCAGGAGACTCCGCTTTCACGAACGTCGGAGTCCCCGTGATGCCCCGATCAGCCGGAGTCACCGACCACACCGGAGCAGCAAGATCCCACGACCGGAACACCGACCACGCCACCGCCACTGGATCAACCACCGTGCCACTCGACGGGCATACCGGCAGACGCAACGCCGCGTTGATCAGACCACCATCGATCACCGGAACGAACGCATCCAAGCCACCAGGCGTACGCGACCAGTAGTGGCACTGGCCGAGCCCCGGCTCACCCCGTACATAGATGTACCGCAACGGAGCGCGATCCGTCACCACCGGCGCCGCTTCACCAGATGAACCCCCAACCCGAGACCCACCCGTACGAACCACACCCGACCGAGTGCACGTGATTCTTCCCTTTCTCGGATCGACTTGGCAAGGACTGCCAGCGAGCACTGAAGCAGGTGCCATCACGAGAACAAGCGCTGCAATGGCTAGCCAGACAGGGGATGCGGCTCTTCGCATAGCCACCCTTCTGGTTCAGAAGATACATACGCATAGCCCCATCCATCTTCGATGGGCTGCAGCGTCGTGACACTGATATCGGGCGCCTCATCGAGCCCAACGACTGAGCTCTCATCTACGAATACAAGACAATCGGGTTCGTCCTTCACGATCTTGAGAACCTTCACAATGATCTGGGGTGGCTCGCCGGGCTCTATCTCTTCGAGGGCGCGCTTGCTCTCCTCCTTGTATGGATTGTCAACAAAGAGACCGAGAAATGCTTCAGCATCTCCAGACCACAGAGCAGCAACGCGGCGGTCCTCCAGATCCTGATAGATCGCCTCGATCTCGGCAAGACGGTCCAAGGTGGTCGTCGGAGCTGGCACCGTCGTGACAGGAATCGTCGACGATGGCGAAACCTGCACCGTCGTTGGGGGCAACGGCACGGTCGGTGCCGTGGCAGGCGTGTCTGTCGCGGTGGTACACGCCGTCACGACAACGGCGATACCAACAACGAACACGGCAATCCGATATCCCATCTGATCCCACCCTACGCGACTGGCCACACATCTCAAGAGGCCCGTAGAGAAGGATTTCCCACTTCCACCGCCACCGGGGCCGACAGCCACGATCTCCCCCAAGCCGCAGATGGCAGCGCTGTGATGCGATACTCAGGGGTATGGACAGGGAATCGTTGTTCGCCACCTACCGGGCGCATGTGAACGCTGGGAAGATCGACACGTACGAGCGCTACGGATTCGATGCCGGCATCTTCGCGGTGTATGCGAACGACGACACATCGGTCCTGCAGTTCCTGTTTCCCCCCAACATGGGCGCATGTCGAAGGACCGAGGATGCCGAAGACGACGGATGGCAGTTCATCTTCCACGGTGCGAACCTCGACTCTCAGGAGGCAGCCCGCGGCATGGGCATGCGCAGAGCGACGGTCGTCGACTGGGAAATCGAAGAGGAGTCCCACTCACCGCAGCTGCAGCAGACCCGCTGCCGCGACAAGACGAAGGGCTAGCGGTGTCCTCATCCCAGCAGACCGATCGGATCGCTGGTGTGCTCGTCGGCCAGGCAGCCGGCGATGCGCTCGGTGCCGGGTACGAGTTCGGACCGGCCTTCGACGGCCCCGTCCGCATGAAGGGTGGAGGCCCGTTCGGCTGGGAGCCCGGAGAGTGGACCGACGACACACAGATGGCGATCTGCATCGCTGAAGGACTGGCCAGCGATGGCGTCAACCTGGCCAAGATCGGCGACCGCTTCATCGAGTGGTCGAAAGACGCCAGAGATGTTGGCGTGCAGACCCGCGCCGTGCTCTCGGCTGCGTCCAATGGTGCACGCCTTCACGATGTGGCACAGGAGTATGCGGCCAGCCACCCGAAAGGATCCGCAGGAAACGGATCGCTGATGCGCACTGGCCCCGTGGCCCTTGCCCACCTCGACAGTGCCGCTCAGATCGCGAACACGGCGAGCAGCATCTCAGCACTCACCCATGCCGACCCACTCGCAGGCGAGGCATGCATCCTGTGGAGTGTCGCCATCGCGAACGCCATCGCCACAGGCACGATCCCCGACTTCCGTATGGGCCTCGCCCATCTCCGACACGATCGGCGCCCGTTGTGGACGTCCATAGTCGCCGCGGCAGAGACCGCAGATCCGCGTTCGTTCAACCCGAACGGATTCGTCGTGCCAGCCTTCCAAGCTGCCTGGTCCTCGATCGTCCAGACGCCGGTTCCCCGTGACCGCGGCAAGCACCTCCGCCTCGTTCTTGAGAACACGGTCCGTATCGGGCACGACACCGACACCACTGCTGCGATCGCCGGAAGCATGCTCGGTGCGATCTACGGTGCATCAGCGGTTCCCCGGGAATGGGCGGATGCGCTCCACGGGTGGCCATCGAGCACGGCGAACGACCTTGCGAGCCTCGCCATGGCCATCACTGAACGCAGCACCCGCTAGCGCCATCTTCGGGGCTCTTGTGTGAGCCGAGTGCCCAGATGCATCGCAGCTACGCCAGAGTCGTCGTGGCGCACGCAGCTCGATACCATCATGGGTGAACGACCTCACCACTTCCCTAGGAGCCCACCCCATGAGCGACATGACGCTCACGTTCGCCATCCTCGGCATCACGATCGCACTCTTCATATGGGGAAAATTCCATCCAGACCTCGTCGCTCTCGGCTCGCTGCTCGCCCTGTACCTCACCGGGGTCGTCGAGCTCAAAGAGGCGTTCTCGGGCTTTGCGAACACGACCGTGATCCTCATCGCATCGCTCTTCGTTGTCGGAGAAGGCCTGAGCAGAACAGGCGTGACCGCCTACTTCGGGGGCAAGCTCATCGGCAGCGCCAAGGGCAACCCGGTGCGCCTCCTCGTGCTTGCGATGCTCGCCACGGCGATCCTCTCCGGGTTCATCTCGAACACGGGAACCGTTGCGACCCTCATGCCCGCAGTGGTGCTGGCGTCGTGGGGCGTGGGCGGCACCCCGTCGCAGTTCCTGATCCCGATCGCGTTCGCTGCCAACACGGGTGGCCTCCTGACCCTGGCTGGCACACCCCCCAACATCGTCGTATCTGACGCCATCGAAGCTGCAGGTTTCGCACCGTTCGGCTTCCTCGAGTTCACCCTCATCGGCCTGCCGCTGCTCATCCTGGGAATCCTCTACATGGTGACCATCGGCAGGAAGCTCCTGCCCAAGCGCCGGGCGTCGGTGGCACCGCCTGCCATCGACAGGGAGATGAGCGAGCTCGCTGAGCTGTACTCCCTCGACGACAACCTCTTCCGCATGCGAGTACGCAAACCGTCGCCGCTCATCGGCGAAACGCTCAACACCGCCCATCTCGCAGGGCGCTTCGGGATGTCCGTCCTCCAGATCGAGACCCCCCACGAGCATCCGCACCTCCTCGGGCCAGCAGTACCCGGTGTGGTGCGACAGCGGATGGAGTCGATCCTGGCTGATCCACCATCGCTGCCAGACCGCGACCAGACGATCAACTACAACGACGTCCTCGTCGTCACCGGAACTCCGGAACAGGCACAGGCGCTCTCTGTGGCGATGCGCCTCGGGATGGTGCCCATGACCGATGCAGGGCACGAGCTCGGTGACCTCCTCTCCCAAGAGATCGGCCTCGCCGAGGTGTTGCTCACGCCCCGGTCGTCCTATGCAGGCAAGAAAGTGACCGACGGTTCCATCGCCCGCACCTTCGGCGTGCTCATCTTGGGGATCCGGCGCGGCGACAAGCTGATCGACATGAACTCGCCGCTGCGTTTCGGCGACGCACTCCTCGTGCGGGGGACGTGGGATGCGATCTCGAAGATGGCTGAGGAGAAGCGCAACTTCGTCGTTGTCGGCCAGCCAGAGGCGATCGCTTCCCAGGTCACCGAGCTCAACAGGCGTTCGTGGTTCGCTATCGCGATCCTCGGAGCGATGGTCGTTGCAATGGTGACCGGGGTCGTCCCGTTCGTCATCGCTGCGATGCTCGCTGCTGGTGCGATGCTCCTCACCGGGTGCCTGACGAGAACCCAGGCCTACCGTGCGATCTCATGGTCCACGGTGGTTCTCATCGCTGCGATGATCCCGATGGCGATCGCCCTGAAACAGACGGGTGGAGCCGAGACGATCGCTGACGGCCTCGTATCGACCCTTGGCGGCATCGGCCCGCTCCCCCTCCTTGCAGGCATATTCCTGCTCACGACAGCGTTCAGCCAGGTCATCTCGAACACAGCATCGGCAGTGCTCATGGCGCCGATCGTGCTGAGCGCCGCAGCCGGCCTCGGGGTGAGCCCGTATCCGCTGATGATGGGGCTCGCCGTGTCGGCTTCCCTCGCGTTCCTGACACCGATCGGCACCGCGACGAATCTCATGGTGATGGCACCGGGCGGGTACACGTTCAACGACTACATCAAGGTCGGCGCACCGCTCCTCGCCTTGTTCTTCGCCGTGAGCATGCTCCTCATCCCCGTGTTCTGGCCGTTCTGACCGGTGTGGCAATACGTCGGAGAGACCTCTCCCATCGCTTAGCCTGTCGGGACTGAGGGGATCACCATGGGAACCGTCGCACTCATCTCAACATACGAACTCGGCCATCAGCCCTTCGGCCTTGCGTCGCTGGCGGCGTGGCTGAAGGAAGCTGGCGCTGACGTGACCCTCTATGACCTTTCGCTCGCGCAACTCGACGAGGCCCTGATCGTCGACGCGGACATGGTGGCGTTCTCCGTGCCGATGCACACAGCGACACGGCTCGCTGTTGCAACCCTCGGGAGCATCAAGGAACGCAACCCTGGCGCGCACATCTGCTTCTTCGGCCTGTATGCACCGATGAACGAGCCGTACCTGCGGTCCGTGGGAGCAGACAGCGTGATCGGCGGGGAGTTCGAGACCGGTGTCGTCGACGTCTACCGGCAGATCACGACGGGCGACGGCGCACTCACCGAGACGCCGGTGTCGATCTCGCTGGGTCGGCAACGCTTCCTCGTCCCCGAACGAGCCAGCCTCCCCGCACTCGACGCCTATGCACGGCTCCACATGCCAGAGGGCGAGACGCGGATCGTTGGCTACACCGAGGCGACGAGAGGATGCAAGCACCTGTGCAGACACTGTCCCATCGTCCCCGTGTACGACGGGGTGTTCGTTGTCGTTCAGCCTGACGTTGTCCTCGAGGATATCCGCAGGCAGGTCGCTGCGGGTGCGCAACACATCACGTTCGGCGACCCGGACTTCTTCAACGGCCCTGCCCATGCGCTACGGATCGTCCGCCAGATGCACGAGGAGTTCCCCGGCCTGACGTTCGACGCAACGGTCAAGGTCGAGCACCTGCTCACCTATGGGCATCTCCTGTCTGAGCTCGTCGATGCTGGCTGCGTGCTCGTCACGTCGGCGATCGAATCGTTCGACGACGACACACTGGCGATCTTCGACAAGCAGCACACGCTCGACGACCTCGAGGAGGTGATCGCAACGCTCGACGAGGTCGGCCTGGCGCTCAACCCGACGTTCGTCGCGTTCACGCCATGGACGACGCTGACTGGCTACACGGAATTCCTCGCCACGGTTGCCCGCCTCGGGCTGGTGCCGAACGTGTCGTCGGTGCAGTACGCGATCCGGCTCCTCATCCCTGCCAACAGCAGGCTGCTGGAACTGCCGGAGGTGGCCGACATCGTTGCACCCTTCGACGGGCAGGAGCTTGCCCACCCGTGGAAGCATCCCGATCCTGCTGTCGATCGCCTCTGCGAGGAGGTTCTCCGGATCGTTGCGCATGGCCAGACAGAGGGACACTCGAGGGTGGCGACGTTCAACGAGATCTGGATCGCTGCCAATGCTGCACGCGGTGTCGTGGCGGGGCCCCTGATCGGCCCGCACGACGCCGATGTCCTTCCGGTGGCTGCGGTCCCCTATCTGACCGAGCCGTGGTACTGCTGAGCAGAGCCGACGGATGAGCAGTTCGCTCTCCTGTGATCGGACCCGCCGAGGTGGCTGTGCCAGGTGGTGCTACCGCGTTGCGTAGAGGTCGACGTGGTTGCCGTCGGGGTCGGCAACGGTGGCGTAGCGTTGGCCCCAGAACGCATCGAAGGGTTCCCGCACGCTCGGATATCCCGCAGCGGTGAGCTCCTTGTGGGCTCTGTCGACGTCAGCTGGGGTGTCGCAGGCGACAGCGAACGAGACACGGTCGTTGCCTGTGGGTGTTTCGAAACCCTCGGTGAAGGATGCCATCACCGCTTCAGAGTCGAGCATGAGACGGACACCGCCGCCAAGTTCGGCCTCGTAGTGCCCGGTTTCAGGGTCGTAGTCGGGGAACCCGACACCGACCATCTGATAGAAGCGCACCGACGCGGCAACGTCGCTGCAGGTGATGCCGATAGCGTTGAGTTCCATGGGGCGATCCTAGCGGGCGGTGTTTCACCCCGCCGACCAGTCGCGAACAGACGCCGGGTCCGATCCGGTGAGTGTCAGGCTTCCACCCTGGTTGTCGACTGCGGCGATGGCGAGCATCGAGTGGATCCCTGCACACCGGGTTTCGGGCAGGAGCGGAGATGGCCGATGCCTGGCCGCTCACTTCTGCCCTGTACGCACCACACCCTGAGGTACAACCACAGACCACTGCGGACATACGGTGTACGAATCGGGTACGTTCTGTGTGGGCGGGTTCACGCTGCAGTATCGAGGCACAGGGGGACAGAATGTCACGCATGGTGTACTACCTCCCGAGGACGACGTTGATCGCATCGGGAGTTGTCGAAACACGCATGGAAGGAAAAACGAGGAAGCGGTGCTCCGCATCGCTCGATCTCGACCAGGGTGTCGAGGCTGATCCGGACGACTACTTCTTCCTCGACCTCGACAACGACTGGTGGGAGAGCACCAACGTGTCGCTCTCGTTGACGCCCGATGGCAGGCTCACGAATGCGAAACAGGCGAGCGAAGGTATCGGCCCGAAGATCGTCCACAGTGCAGTGTCAGTGGCAGCATCCGTAGCGGGCGCGATACTCCCTGGTGCGACCTTCGCCGCGAACGACGAAGACGACAAAGACGACGAAGACGACACGAAAGCAACCGAGCATGAGACGCAGCGCGAGTCTCCCAAGGTCGACACGGCACGCGAAGACACATGCATGGAGGACGCCCGCCAGCAACTGAAGAAGGTGTGTTCAAAGCGGTTGAGCATCGTCGGTGTAGTGCTCGACAATTGCGGGGACGCCGTCGAGGCGGCGGCCGCGTTGAAGGCCCTGCAGAAGATCGAACAGGTACTCTGCCGCCAGATCGCTACGATCGACGCCGCCAGACAGGCGCGGGAAGACGCTGTGTCGGCACCGCAGTTCCGCCCGTATTCGATCACGCTCAGGACCGCAGATCTGATCCCTATCGCCGACGAGCACGAAGCCCCGCCTCTGCCAACGCGGAATCCGATGCTGCACCTCTACGAGTTGACAGGTTGCGTCGTGACCATCGAGCGGCCGACCCCTGTACTGATCGGATACAGCGACCTCGACAGCGAGCAGGCGGGCGCAGCCCTGCGCTCGACGCTCCCCGGCATCGCCTATCGACACGGCTACACCGCCACGGTCCGTGTCCACAGGGACACGTCGAGCCCAACCGGTAGCGGGACGAAGGCAGCGGGCACAGCCGGCAATGCCACGTTCGCCATCGAGCAGACGTTCGAGATCCAGATCGTCGACAACAGATCACCTGTCGGCGTGGTGCCGCTCGATGGGGGCCTCTTCTCGAACGAGTCGTCGAGTGTCACGTTTCACGACAACGGCACGATCGCTACGGTGGGCACCACAGCGGCGGCCGCCGCCGGTGCCGTTGCCGATGCGGTCGCAGATATCCCTGCAACAGTGGCCGATGCACTCGGATCGGCTGCAACAACACGGGGCCATATCAACACGCTGCGCAACGCGGAACGCAATTTCGCCCTCGCAAAGCTTCAGACGCAGAAAGCCACGATAGAAGCGGCGATCAGCTCCAGCACACCGATGGCAGCCACCCAGCTGATCGAGAAGAGGGCTGCAGTCGGAGCCGAGATCGACCGACTGGCCGCTGAGCGCCCTCCTGCAACAGCGACAGTCAGTGCGCCATCGAAACCGTAGAGCCGGGAACTGACCGACGGGCCGGACACGGCAGCATCATCGGAATCGTCTGGAACGTGATCGCAACACGCTGTTGACACCGGCCACACAGCAACGTCCCTCCCTCGCCACCGACACCGAGCACGTCGCCGTCAGGGCCGAGGTAGAGGGTCACGTTGCAGATCGCGATCCGTTGGGGTTCCGCTCGTTGATGCCGACCGCGACGTAGACACCTTGGCCGTGGGCTGCACCGACGACGCGCTCGACTGCACGCCCGGGGGCGTGACGGGCTGTTCGAGGAGTCGCCTCGTACGACGGGCCCGTATCGACGACGCAACGTCCGTTCCACGTGCCCCCTCCTGAAGCAGTTCCGCCACGGGCGCTGCGGCGGCTCCGCAATCTCACGCTCCTCTGACACGTTGGCGAGATCCTGGCCGTCGTCGAACGTCTGATCCCACGCATAGCGCTTCCCCCGCCTCCTGATCGGGTGCAGGCCCACGTCCCTTGGTGCGGTCATCCTCCCGTAACAGGTGGACCACCATCTAGCACTCGGTTCAGCGCATCCGATGCCAGCAACGACACCACTCGCTACACCGGTATGGTCGGTGTCGATGGATCACAGGCGATGGTCCGCGGCACGCCCAGAGGACCTGAACAATCGCATACGGCTTTCGAGCTGCCGTTGCATGTTGGCACGGCCAGATGCGATCCAACTGCCAGGGTCGACCTGATCGGGGTGTTCGATCAGTGCTCGCCGGGTACCTGCCACGAACGCCAGTTGCGAATCGACTCCCTGGTTGATCTTGCGGACTCCCACGCCGATCGATGCGATCTTCTCTTCCATCGGAACTCCCCAGGACTCGGGGAGGTCGCCTCCGAGAGCGTTGATCTCCTCGACGAGGTCGTGGGGGAGGCTCGATGAGCCGTGCATGACGATGTGGACATCGGGAACACGCCGATGAATCTCTTCGATGAGATCGAGACGGAGAATCTCGTTGTCCGGCCGCCGGTCGAACTTGAACGTTCCGTGCGATGTCCCTATCGCAACAGCGAGCGCATCCACATCGGTTTGCTCGACGAACGCTTCCGCTTCGTCGGGATCAGCGAGCACGATCTCTTTCCTGCCGCCATCGGCTCCTTCGCTACCGCCGATGGTCCCGAGTTCTCCTTCCACAGACACACCTGCCGCATGAGCGATTCGGACAACGTGTGCCGTGACTGCAACATTCGCCTCGAACGAGTTGGGTGTGGAACGGTCTGCAGCCACGCTCCCATCGATCATCACGCTGGTGAAGCCAGCGTCGATTGCGGCACGGCAACTCTCGACCGTCGGACCATGGTCGAGATGGAGCACGGCAGGGACGCGGGGAAACGCATCGATGAGTGCACGCAACGGCCCCCACCAACGCCGGTGATCCGCATACGCACTTACCGTGTCGATAGCCTGAATGATGACAGGAGAATCCGTGACACGAGCTGCCTCGAGCACGGCTTCTGCCTGGGCGAGATCGCTCACGTTGAACGCCCCTACCGCGTAGTTGCCTGCCTCGGCAGCATCCAACACCTGGCTGAGGGTGATCAACGCCATGCGACGTCAGACCCTTCGCTCTCGGAGTCCGATCCAACAACGTCCTCGTAGCGGAGTACGGTCGGAGACGGGTCGAGTCCAAGGGCGGCATAGAGCACCTTGGCGGCGCTCTCGACAGCCACACTGGTCTTGAACGCATCTCGGAGGTTGTCGGCGACGGTCAGCAGACCATGGTTGGCCCACACCACCGCGTTCTTCTCGCCCATCACATCGCACATGGCATCACCGAACTCGGCGCTGTTGCTCGGTGCAAAGGGCATGATCGGAACGGCACCCTTCGTGTACAGCACCATGTTGATGAGAGCACCCTCAATGGGTCTTCCCAGCACACCGAACACATTGCTGTATATCGGTTCGGTGTGCACGATCGCAGCAACGTCGGGGCGACGGCGATAGATCGCGGCGTGAACATCGACTTCCGACGATGGCAGATGATCTCCCTTCAGGAGGCGGCCATCGAGGTCGACCACAACCATGTCGTCAACGCTCATCTTGTCGTACTCGATGTCACTCGGCGTGATGATGATTTCCTGTCGATCGCGGAGCTTGACGCTGATATTGCCTTGGGTGTTGAAGTTCAGCCCGTATTGCATGCTCAGCAGGCAATAGTCGAGAATGTCCTGCCTGATCGCGTTCGTGTCTGTTGCACTCGGTTTCGTCATCATGTTGCTCCCGTATCGGTGTCTCGACGTATCGACCGCAGGGTCTCGATGTGAGCCTGGTAGGCAACACGTCGCTGGGCATATAGCTCTTGGAAACTTGGATTCGGCACGTGCACCCGTCCAGGTGTGGCGGCCATGTGCTTCACTATGTCGCGAAACGATCCGGGTTCGGTGCCGGCTGCGGCAAGCAGAGCAGCCCCTCGAACGGCCGCGTGACGCACGACGTACTGGATGGCCAGGCCGGAGGAATCGGCTCGAACCTGCAGTGCACCCTCATGCCGTGCGCCACCACCGACTGCACGAAGGGTGCCCGTATGCGCGACATCGTTCGCCACGAGCCAGTCGACAACCCTTCTGATCTCGTATCCCGATGCTTCGAGTAGGCCGCGTGCGATATCTGCCTTGCCTGTGTTCAGTGTGAGGCCGATGATGGATCCGCGCGCCTCAGGGTCGTTGTCGATCGTTGCGCCGCCAGCCATGTACGGAAACACCAGCAGATCCGAGGGACCCGATGTGGCGCCTCTGAGCAGTTCCTCGTAGGGGAGCTGCTTGTCATCGCCCAGCCTTCGGAGCCATTCGAGGGCAAGCCCACCTACAGGCACGCCAGCGAGCATCAGCCATGTGGCTCCTGCCGGGTACGTTGCGATTCCGGACTTGTGGGTCGCCTCCACTCGGACTGCGCTTGCGGTCGTGACGGCCTCTGACGATCCGAGTGACACGACGACCTCGCCGGGGTCTGCGCACCCAGCACCCCAATAGGCGCATGCCTGGTCATGAGCTCCAGCCACAAGCACCGGTCGCGATCTCAGGCCAAGAGCGTCGGCTGTTCTCGATGACATCTGCCCGACCTGTTCTGTCGCATCCACGACCGAAGGGAGCAACTCCTCGCTGATCCCAGCAGCAGCCAGTATCTCGTCCGACCAATGCCGGTGGTCTACGTCGAACGCCATCGTGCGGGCGGCCACCGTTGTGTCCATAGCGGCCTCACCGCCAAGACGTTCAGCCACAAAGTCCCCCAAACACCGCCATCCACGGATTCTCGATCCATCGAGGCGTTGGTGAACGACCATCATCTTGCCGATGGAGAACATCGGGTGCACCGGCTGGCCGGTGATCTGTTGCAGCCGATCTGAACCGATGTGGTCCGCAAGCTGGGCCGTGGTTGCCGAGGCCCGCATGTCGAAGCTGACGGGAACACCGGCGAGAGGCCGCCCTGATCCGTCGATGGGGACCATCGCTTCACCTTGGACAGAGAACGAAATCGCCTCAGCGGGGTCGCGCCGAACGCCTGGGCTGGTTCCAACAGCCCTCAAGACATCCGTCACCGCGTGCCAGACCGAAGAGGCCTCAACCTCTGCGACGTCGCCATCTTGGATCTGAAGGGCAACGCCTGTTTCGGCCTCGGCGATGCTGTGACCATCACTATTCACAGCCACACAGCGCACACCGCTGGTTCCGATGTCGATACCGAGGTAGCTCATGTGCTGCCTACATTCACTTCACGGATCCAGACAGGCCAGCGACCAGGAACCGCTGCGTTGCCAAGAACACGATCACTACCGGAACGGAGATGAGGACCAGGATGGCGAACAGTGCACCAGGCTGGCTCAGATAGATGCCTTGATAGGCCAGAGGCACGAGGGTCAGCGGCTTCTTCGCATTGTCCGCGATTGCTACGAGTGGCAGCAGGAACTCGTTCCACGTGATCATGAACTGCCAAATGACGACAACGGCAACTGCTGGCATCGCTAGAGGGAAGTAGATACGACGGAATATCCCCCAACGGCTTGCGCCATCGAGCTCCGCAGCCTCGTACAACACGCCTGGGATCGCTCTGAAGCTCGCTCTGAAAATGATCGTGGCGAAAGGTATGCCGAGTGCCGAGTAGGCCAGAATCAACCCTCCCAAGCTGTTGTACAAGCCAAGAGCTTGAAGCACTTGGAACAAGGCAACCACCACAGCCGGAATAGGGAGCACGAGCGCCAACACCAACACCATGAAAAAGACGGCCTTGAAGGGAATTCGCAGCACCGCAAAACCGAACGCCGCCATCGATCCGAAGAGGACGACGAGGGCCACGGTCGGTACCGTGATGATCAAGCTGTTGACGACGTGTTGCATGATTGGATTCTGCGACCAGATTTCGACGTAGTTCGACAGGCTCGGCGTCTCGGGGAACATGTTCAAGAACGTGGTCCTGGGGTTGTTCGTCGGCAGAAGCGACAACCCGACCACCATGAACACAGGCGAGAGCCAGAGCAAGGCGAGCGGCCCGAGGATGAGATGAGGCCAACGCTGTGCCCAACCCACACGCGAGGTGATACGGGACAACCGTGATCGCAAACCGATGCGCGCTGTAGAGGAAGCACTTGTCACGCGGCATCGTCTCCCGTGAGGAAACTCGACCCGAATAGGGCCGTGAGGATCGCTGTTGCCCCAAGCGACACGACGAGGAGGACGACGCTGATCGAACTGGCATATCCGACCTTGAACACCTGGAAGCCTTGCTGGAAGGTATAGGTTGCGAGCAACTCGGAAGCGTGGTTCGGGCCTCCATTGGTCAGCAGGAACACGAGTTCGAACGTGCGCAGCGACCCGATGATGCCCAAGAGGATCAGCGAAATGTGTGTGGGCTTGAGAAGGGGCCACACAATCGACCGAATGGTCCGCCAGACAGATGCGCCATCCACACTCGCGGCGTCGAGCACATCGCGATCGATGCCCTGTAGCCCCGCCAGGTAGAACAGCATCGAGAACCCCGTCCACATCCAGACATTCACGATGATGACCGCGAACAACGCCGTGGACGACTGTGCAAGCCAGGGGCCTGCGAGCCAATCGATGCCAAGGAGGTTCTCTATCCCCTTCAGCACACCGCCGAACGGGTCGAAGATGCGTCTCCATACGATCGCAACCACTACCGGCGACAGCACCGCAGGCAGGAAGAAGATGGCACGATAGATGTTGCGCCCTGTCAGCTTCTTGTTCAACAGCCAGGCAAGCCCAAATCCCATGAACATCTGCGGAAAGACCGTCAGGAGTATCCACCAACCCGAGTTCCGCAGCGCTATCCGAAAGACAGGATCTCGGAAAAAGCCGACATAGTTGCTGACGCCGACGAAGGTGCCCTGTCCTATGCCATCCCAGTCAAGCAAGCTGGCCTGGATTGTGTAGATGACGGGGTAGGCGACGAACACGCCGAACAGCACCAAAGCGGGCGCCAGAAACACGAGGGAGGAGGGCTCCGCTTTCGGCTTCGTTGGTGGACGTCGCCTACCCATCATCATCTTGAACACATCGTCAGAGTTCTCTCACTAGAGATCAGCCATCGTGGCATCCATGGATGCTGCTGCCTCTTCGGGCGTCATATCGCCAGCCGCCACGGCGGCCAACACGCTACCGAGGGCATCCGAGACCACGGGATCCTTGAGATAGCGAGAATACTTGACCTGCGGCATCCAGTCCTCTGTGAACGTGGCCCAGACCTCG
>CAYLIR010000015.1:0-14606 GCA_964383515.1 uncultured Acidimicrobiaceae bacterium | reverse complement strand
GGCCCGGAGCGTCCAGGGCCGCCAAGCCGCCGCCCCGCTCGACATCGTGGGCACCGTCGGCCCCGTCCACGCATCGGAGGTCGAAGCTCTCGGCGATGGGGGCATCGTCATCGGACTGCTCGATCCCACGAACCACGACGATGAACTCGCTCGCTATGCAGAGCGCGGTGTCACCTCGATCGCGATGGAGAAAGTCCCCCGTTCCACGCTGGCGCAGAGCATGGATGCCCTGTCGTCACAGGCAACAGCTGCCGGATACGCCGCAGTACTGCTCGGTGCCACCGAGATGCCCAAGTTCATGCCGATGCTCGTTACCGCTGCTGGCACCGTGCCCCCTGCGAGGGTGCTCATCCTCGGCGTCGGTGTTGCGGGCCTCCAAGCCATCGCAACAGCACGCAGGCTCGGCGGCATCGTAAGCGCATATGACATCCGCCCCGAAACCAGGGAACAGGTCGAGAGCCTCGGCGCCAAGTTCATCGAAGCACCGACCCAGAAGATGGACGAGGGCGGCTACGCGAAGGAAGTCGATGCCGAGACAGCTGCCAAGCAGCGCGAGGTGTTGGCGTCTGCGGTAGCGGATGCAGACCTCATCATCACGACCGCCCAGATCCCAGGTCGTCCAGCTCCCCGACTCATCGAGCGAGACGCCGTAGAGCGCATGCGACCAGGCTCGGTCATCATCGATATGGCGGCTGGCTCAGGTGGGAACGTGGAAGGGTCCCAGCCAGACGAAGAGGTGAGTATCTCCGGTGTTCGCGTCCTCGGTCCAACGGATCTCGCTGCACGGGTTGCATCGGACGCCAGTCGAATGTACGCAAGGAACCAGCTCGAGATGATCAAGCGAATGGTCACCGACGGCAGCCTCGCCGTCGATCCCGACGACCCTGTTGTCGGCCCCGCAATCACCCATATGCCACGAACTGGAGAGACAACGCAATGAGCGACGCATTCATCCAGGGCATCGTCGTATTCGTCCTCGCCTCCTTCGTCGGGTTCGAGGTCATCAGACGTGTGCCCCCAACCCTCCACACGCCACTCATGTCGGGAGCGAACGCCATTTCGGGTATCACGATCGTTGGCGCATTGATCGCGGCGGCGACCGGCAGCGGCATCGTCGCTGGCATCCTCGGCTTCCTCGCTGTCGTGTTCGCCATGATCAATGTTGCCGGCGGATTCCTCGTCACCGACCGCATGCTCGAGATGTTCAAGAAAGTCCCTGGTAAGAACTGATGCCACACCTCACACTCTCCGAAATCCTCATCGCTCTGGCGTATCTCGCCGCCGGTGTTCTGTTCATCATCGGCCTCAAGGGCCTCACATCCCCCCGAACCGCCCGCAGAGGCAACCGGATCGCCGGTGTCGGCATGCTCGTTGCCATCGTCGTCACCATCTTCCTACTCGTCGACATCGGATTGGTCAACGCAGCCACAGCGTGGATCATCGTCGCTGCCGGGATCGTTGTCGGTACCGGGATCGGCGCCCTCCTGGCTATCCGCGTCCAGATGACCGAGATGCCACAACTCGTCGCAGCATTCAATGGCTTCGGCGGTGGCGCTTCGGCACTCGTCGCCGCGGAGGTCGTCGTCTCGTCCACGGCGAGCTTGTCCGCCGAGATCGGTGTCACCACCGCGCTGTCGCTCATCATCGGGGCGATCACCCTCACCGGTTCGTTTGTCGCGTATGCGAAGCTTCAGGGGCTGATCGGTGGCAAGCCGGTTGCCATCCCAGGCGGGCCAGCAACCAATGGCGCCATCGCAGCTGCTGCAGCTGTCGCGAGTATCTACTCGATCGTCACGGGCGATGTCCTCGGCTACTGGATCGCTACGGCGCTCGCCCTGGTCCTCGGTGTCACCGCGACGCTCCCAATCGGTGGCGCGGACATGCCTGTGGTCATCTCTCTCCTCAACTCGTTCTCGGGTCTCGCCGCCGCGATGGCCGGGTTCACGATCGGGAACCAGGCACTCATCATCGGCGGTGCGCTCGTCGGTGCTGCCGGATTCATCCTCACGCTCGACATGTCCGTTGCGATGAACCGCTCGATATCGAACATCCTGTTCTCCGGTTTCGGCGGTGCCGTTGCCAGCGACGACGAGATCGGTACAAAGCCGGTCAAGCGCGCAACACCAGAAGATGCAGCCATCACCCTGGCATATGCACAGAACGTCATGGTGGTTCCGGGATACGGCCTCGCCGTAGCCCAGGCTCAGCACGCTGTACGCGATCTCGCCAAGGAACTCGAGGAGCGTGGAGTCAACGTCAACTACGCGATCCATCCTGTCGCAGGCCGTATGCCGGGGCACATGAACGTGCTCCTCGCCGAAGCTGATGTGCCGTATGAACAGCTGCTCGATCTCGATCAGGCGAACCCGAGATTCCCCCAAACGGATGTCGTCCTGGTTCTCGGCGCGAACGATGTGATCAACCCTGCCGCGAAGAACGACCCGAACAGCCCAATCTACGGCATGCCGATACTCGATGTGGACGAGGCGAAGACCGTCATCGTCGTCAAGAGAAGCCTGTCACCTGGGTTCGCGGGCATCGACAATCCCCTGTTCTACGAGGATGGGACGCTGATGTTCTTCTCAGATGCCAAGAAAGCGCTTGAGGACACGCTCAAGGCGGTCAAGGACCTCTAGCATGGAATTCAGAGACGTCCTCGCCAGACGGCGGATGGTCCGCAGCTACACGAACGAACCAGTCGATGCAGATGCCCTTGCACGCATCGTCGATGCCGGTCTCCGTGCGCCATCGGCAGGGTTCTCGCAAGGCCAGCGATTCGTGGTCGTCACCGACGATGCTCACCGAGCCGCCATAGCGGCTGCAGCAGGCGAGGAAGAGTACGTTGCAGACGGCTTCGATCCCTGGATCTCGTCGGCCCCCGCGCACATCGTGATCTGTGCTGACAAGGATGCCTACCTCGAACGCTATTCAGAGCCAGACAAAGCCGGAGAAGACGGCGAGCCCTCGACGGAGGACGACTGGGTGGTACCGTACTGGTGGGTTGATGCTGGCGCATCCCTCATGGCCATCTTGCTCGCCGCTGTCGATGAGGGTCTCGGTGCTGGGTTCCTGGGATCGCACAATCTCGACATGATCCACGAGACCCTGGACATACCGGATTCGATCCTCATCGTCGGCATCACGACGATCGGGCATCCTGCTTCTGACCGGCGTTCTTCCAGCCTCTCGCGGGGATGGAACGACCTGTCGGATGTCGTGTTCCACAACGCGTGGGGTGCAGCCCTCTCGCGTCCGGATGCGTGAACCAGCTACCGTCACGATCCACTGGCGCCGTTCGCCCATACGATCCTGTATACAATCCTACCCTCAGCAACCAAGGCTCCCGTCCCCATGAATCTCACTCTGACATCGCGCGACCGCTACAACCCTGAGATCGAGTTCGTCGAACGCAAGGGCCTCGGACATCCCGACACGCTCTGCGACCGCCTGGCTGAGGAACTGGCTCGCCAACTCGCAACGGACTATGAGCGGTACACCGGCGCTGTCCGACACTTCAACGTCGACAAGGCGATCCTCGCCGCAGGATCGGTCGATATCGGATTCGGTGGAGGAGAGGTGACGAAGCCTTCGAAGCTGATCCTGGTCGGTAAGGCGACCTTCGGATTCGATTGGCAACCGGATCACGAAGAGCTCGCGGCCCAGTACCACGCCCGCTTGATGGAACTGCTTCCCGAGGCTTCTCCAGACGCCTTCCAGGTCGAGGTGTGGTTGAACAAGTCCTCAACAGATCTTGCCGCTGTGGTCCACGCCGAGACGGTAGCTCCGCTGGCGAACGACACTTCTTTCGCTGCGGTGTCGATGCCGAGGTCTGTCCTCGAATCGACGGTGCACTCCGTTGAAATGCATCTCAACAGCCCGAAGTACCGCACCAGTGCACCGGTAGGCAGAGACATCAAGGTCATGGGGGCCCGCATCCGCGAAGAGATCGCCGTCACCGTTGCCTGTCCGATCCTCGCCACGCAGGTGCACGACCGTGACGAGTACGACGCCGCAATCGTCGGGGTCCAAGAGGAGGCCGCCCGCGTGGCAAGCCAGGTCGCAGGCCGCCCCGTCCACGTCCAGGTCAACCAAGCGGATCAAGAGGACTCGGTCTATCTCACCCTGTCCGGAACGTCTGCAGAGGCAGGCGATGACGGCCAAGTCGGTCGAGGCAATCGATTCGGCGGGCTCATCACACCGTACCGTCCGATGAGCCTGGAGGCGGCTGCAGGAAAGAACCCTGCCGCGCATGTCGGCAAGACGTACCACGCCATCGGCTACGACATCTCCCAACGGCTGATCGCTGAGACCTCAGCGACAGAAGCCACCATTCGGCTCCTCTCGTCGATAGGCCACTCGGTGACCGAGCCACAACAGGTCCACGTAGAGACCGCTGGCGAACCCGATCCCGACAGGGTTGCACGGATCACCCAAGACTGCTTCGACGATTGGTCTGGTGTCACCGAAAGGCTCATCGCTGGCGACTACGAGCTCTACTAGACAGAGCGCCGCCGTGGATCCCCTCTCGACTGAACGAGCAGCCGAACTCGATGCGATGGATCCGCTCGCAGGGTTCCGCAACGAATTCGTCATCGAAGACGATCTGGTATACCTCGACGGAAACTCGCTCGGACGGCTCCCGAAGGAAGCCGTTACGGCAACGCGAAACCTCATCGAACGAGAGTGGGCACACGAACTCGTACTCGGCTGGGAACACTGGATCGATCAGAGCGTCGCGGTTGGGAACACGCTCGCACCGCTGATCGGTGCATCCAGGGGCGAAGTCATCGTATGTGACCAGACGTCGATCAATCTCTACAAGGCGGCAAGTGCCGCACTCACTGCAAGCGGAAGAACAGGCATCGTCACTGACAGAGGCAACTTTCCCTCGGATCGATACATCCTCGAAGCCGTGGCGAACGCCCACAACGGCACGATCACATGGCTCGACGAAGACCCGTCCATCGATGACATCGCCCGAGCAGTCACCGACGCCGTCGGTGTTGTGTCGCTCTCCCATGTTGCGTATCGCTCGGGCATGATGCACGACGGTGCAGGTGTCACCGCTGCTGTGCATGAGGGCGGCGCGTCCATGCTGTGGGACCTTGCGCATTCAACCGGCTCCGTCCCCGTTTCCCTCAACGACTGGGAGGCTGACCTCGCCGTAGGATGCACCTACAAGTACCTCAACGGCGGGCCAGGCGCACCCGGATTCCTCTATGTCCGCAGTGATCTACAGCTCGCACTCGAACAGCCGATTCCCGGCTGGTTCAGCCACGAGCGACCGTTCGACATGGCCGACACCTATGTACCGAGCTCCTCCATCAGACGATTCGCCGTTGGCACGCCACCGATGGCCTCGCTCGTTGCAGCAGCCGCGGGAATCGACGTGGCCGTGAGAGCCAGCATCCCAGCACTCAGGGCCAAGAGCACCGCGCTCACGGAGTACTTCATCACTGGCATCGACAGCATCGCCGACGCCGGCATCGATCTTGTGACACCGCGGAACCCGCAGCAGCGCGGCTCCCACATCACCATTGCCCACGACCGCGCCTACCAGGTCTCGCTTGCACTCCGAGCGGACAAGATCATCGCAGACTTCAGAGAACCGAACCTCATCCGCTTCGGATTCGCCCCCTTGTACACATCCTTCTCGGAGGTCGCACGAGCCCTCGTGGTGCTCAAACGGATCGTGACCGACGGCGCTTTCCACCGATTCCCGGCCGAGCGCAGCAACGTCACATAGAGCGGTGCGGGCGCCTCGCCCACGACACACGGACAGCCATGGCGCGCCAATTGCGCACCTGTGCCTACCGTTGGGCCACGATGGCAGACCACCTCGACATAGACAGCCCTGCGAACCCGCGCGTCAAAGCATGGTCAGCACTCGGGAAACGATCCGAGCGCGAAAGGACGCGACAGTTCCTCATCGAGGGTGCGCGCGAGACGCGGCGTGCCATGGAACGCCTCGATGTCGTGGAGGTCATCGTCTGCCCCGACTATGCATCTGACGCTGCGTTCCCCAAAGCAACGATGGTGAGCCGGAGGGTCTTCGACAAACTGTCGCGCAGACAGCATCCCGACGGTGTCGCTGCGATCGCCCGCACGCCGCATCGCAGCCTAGACACGTTCTCTCCTCGGCGGCCGGCCCTCGTCCTCGTGGCCGATGGAATCGAGAAGCCCGGCAACATTGGAGCCATGATCCGCACCTGCGATGCATTCGGTGCGTCGTTCGTCGGGTCGTCACTGGCTACCGACCTCGAGAACCCGAACGTCATCCGTGCCACCCAGGGTTCGCTGTTCTCACCGCCGATAGCGACAGCAGATCGCCACGAATCCATCATCTGGTCACAGGCGAACACGCGCATCGTCGTTGCACACCCAAACGAGGGAGGAGCGTCACTGTGGGACGTCGACCTGACGAAGCCGACGAGCATCGTGATCGGCGCCGAGCACCAAGGCGTGCATCCGTCGTGGCTGGAAACAGGACGGCACGTCTCGCTTCCTATGCAGGGGGCTGCCGACTCGCTCAACGCTTCTGTCACCGCGGCGGTGTTCCTTGCAGAGGCGGTTCGTCAGCGAACCAAAGCTCAGTCTGTCGATGGACGTTAGGGTTTGGCGAGACGCCAGATACCATCGCTTTCAAGCACAGCGAGGACCGCAGCAGCAGTTGCCTCCACGTCGCCCGATGCTGCAGCTTCGTTCATAACGACGTGCATCGTTGGGCCACCGGTGAACAGCGCTGGCGTGTCGTGGACTCCCAACTCGGCTGCCTTCTCGGCGATCTCTTCGAGGGTCGCCACGTCGACACCCGTCGGTGTGTCGCATGCAGCGGCACGGAGTGCGGCGGCCACAGTTGAGGATTCACCAGGATCCATCTTGTCGATGTGGACGAGACCGAGCATCGCGTGAAGAAACCGTCCTCGCTCCTGGGGGCTCGGGAGGGACACGAACGTTGCCATGGCGTCACGCTCATCACCCTCGTAGAACGGCACCCATTCGAGGCCGACACTGTTGCCCTCCCTGGCAAGGGCGAGCACGAACGTGTAGAACTGCCACACCGACGGGTTGGCGAAGCTGAACCACACCCTGCCGTTGAATCTCATGGGCGGAGCGTACCAGACGCATCAGTCGAACGTA
The DNA here is from genome assembly GCA_964383515.1 of uncultured Acidimicrobiaceae bacterium. Taxonomy (GTDB): domain Bacteria; phylum Actinomycetota; class Acidimicrobiia; order Spongiisociales; family UBA5794; genus JAMBLL01. The sequence continues at coordinate 7,466 of CAYLIR010000015.1, read as the reverse complement.
TGTTCGTCTACGCTGAGGATATGACTCTACGACAGGGATCATTCCAAGAGATGGGGACTCCGCTGTCCGACGTGCCGTTCTGCGTACTCGATCTCGAAACGACAGGCCTCAGCCCCGATACGTGTTCCATCACCGAGATCGGCGCCGTCACGTACGTCGGGGGCGAGGAGATCGGCCGGTTCCAGACCCTTGTCGACCCCGGCTGTGCGATACCGCCCACCGTCACCGTCGTAACGGGGATCACCCGTTCCATGGTCGTTGACGCGCCGAGTATCGGAGAAGCGCTTCCTTCGTTTCTCGAATTCCTCGGCGACGCCGTCATCGTCGGCCACAACGTTCGTTTCGACCTCTCATTCCTCAACGCTGCTTCCCTGTCCCACGGCTACGGAAAGCTCCCCAACCTCCACACAGATACGCTGCGGCTCGCTCAGCGCCTTGTCAGATCCGAGGTTCGCTCGATGAAGCTCAGGAACCTCGCTGCCTATTTCGGCTCGCCTGTGGCACCGAACCACAGGGCACTTGACGATGCTCTTGCCACAGCGCACGTGTTCTGGTCGCTGCTTGAGCGGGCAGGCAGTATCGGCGTGACACACCTCGATGACCTCTTGGCGCTTCCGACGATCAAGGGAGCGCGAGCGGTCGGCAAGCTGGCGCTCACCGATCGGCTCCCGAGACGGCCGGGCGTGTACACGTTCAAGGACGCAACAGGCACACCCATATACATAGGCAAGGCGACGAACCTGCGCAGCCGGGTCCGCTCCTACTTTGCAGGCGATGCGCGCAAGAGCATCGATGCGATGCTGCGAGACCTGCACACGATCGACCATCTCGAAACCTGCGGGGAGATCGATGCTTCCGTACTCGAACTACGTGCCATCGCCGTACACAAGCCGGTCTACAACAAGCGGTCGAAACCGCCGCAGTCGCTGCACTGGGTCCACCTCACGTCGGAGCGCTATCCACGGCTGTCGGTCGCTCGCTCCCCTGTCGAGTCCCGGCTAGTGCTCGGGCCGTTCCGCAGCCGTCGCACGGCCACAGACGCCATGCATGCCCTGTGGGACGCTACCGGTATCCGTCGCTGCACAGGGCGCGGCAACGGATGTGCGCACGCTCAGTCGGGACAGACGGCATGTCCTTGCAGCGGCGCCATGAGCGAGTCCGACTACGAGCGTATCGTCCAGAGCGTCGTCGACGGGGTCGCGCGGCCGGAACTCCTCATCGACCCGATCCAACGACGCATGGTTCAGTTCGCATCGACACAGCGCTTCGAAGACGCCGCCCTCGTTCGAGATCGATGGGCCGCGCTGGCTTTGGCGATTCACCGGGCAGGCGTGTGGGCCGATCTGCAGGCTGCGGGATGCGTTCAGGCATGCGGACCGGACAGCGTATGCCTGACCATCGACCGCGGCCGGATGTCAGCTGCATGGCGCTCAGGCACCTCGCAGCCGTTCGCCCTCGACGGTGCATCGGATATCACGGACTCTCCACCGTCGATGGAGGCAGCCGACGAAGCCATGCTCCTGTGGAGGTGGTTGATGCAACCCGGCATCGGCATCGTCTCTCACTCCGGCCCCCTCCCCATGCCGCGTGAACCGATGCAGCTCGCCATGGTCCGGCGTGGCACACTATCTCGGAGTCCCCGCTCGTGAGCTCAGTGACGCCGTGTGGAGCGATGCGAACAGCAACGGCATCCAGGACGACGGTGAGAAAGGCATCGAGGGTATGACTGTCAAGCTGACGCTGCCCGACAGTTCGACCAAGACGACAACGACCGATGCGAACGGCAAGTGTCTGTTCACGGACCTGCCTACAGGAACCCATACCTTCGAAGTTGTGATGGCGTCGATCACGAAACCGAGCGATGGCGACCCCAAGCTCACGACAGCCGGATCGTTCACTATCCAGCTGCTCGCGGGACGGTCGAACCTCGACAACGATTTCGGTGTCTTAGCCGTGCTCCCGGTAGCAGGTGTCGAGGCTGCCAGCATCACACTCATGGGTCTTGCGTCGCTCTTGGCAGGCGCTCTTGCCGTACTCATGGCACGCCGCAAGGAGGAAGACAGAGCGTCTGGCTGACGCACCATGTCACCGCGTGATATGCATGCCCCGCAGCCTTCGCCCCTGGGCACGCACGCACGGGTGAACGGGGCGATGCGATGCTGGAGCGAGGTTGCCGAGATTTCTTGCACAAGAGCCTTGCATTCACGGCACAAAGCGAGTTCAATATGGCACTGGCGGGCGCCCGGTGCAGAGAACAGTGCTCGCGCGACGGCTGGAGCTGTTCGGAGAATCCCGATGAGGCTCGGTCGAGACAGGACACCGTATGAGCGAAGGAAGGGCTATGGGGGGAACGAGACTCGCGACGCACGAGAGGACACGCCGCCTACTGAACGCGGTGCTGGCAGCGCTCCTGGTCCTGACGACACTGGCGATCATCCCGAGCGTTGCGAACGCCGAGGGCGACACGGTCGTCGTCGACGAGGTACCTGCCGAGACTCCCCCAACGACCATCGCCACAAACGATGCACCAACACAGCCCACAACACCGCCACCAGCCCCAGACCCAACCGAACCGACATACCGGATAACCCTGGTCAAACGTGTCTGCGACTCCTACGCACAGGTGCACAAGAACCTCACGAATCCGAACCATCTCCATGAATCGCTCGAACCGATCGGCGCACCCATCACCTGGGCAACGGTCACGCCAGCACATGAGGAGGCCGAGTCAACCTGCGCCCCCAAGGCTGGATGGCCGTTCTCGATCGGTACCGGAATCTCCGCACCCCGCCGGACCGATCCTCCAGGTTCGCTGTCGCAGGTGAGGGGAAACTACGGCACATCGATCATCACCCAGGCATCGACCCCACTCCTCGACGAGTTCGGTGTGCCAACGGGTGCGTCACTCGCTGGCGCCGTCACCATCGAGCTCACACCGGAACAGGCAGCCCGCGCAGAGAACAAGCGAAGGCTATGGATCTCTGAAGGTACGAACGGACCGAACGGTGGCGTTATCCCCGCGGACTACGGATTCGGTATCTTGCGCTGTGGATCGGACATCCGCAACGCAGACAACGCGGAATGGGTCACCTTCCCCAACGGGAGCACGCATGTGTTCTGCTACGCGTACAACGTCGGCATGAGCGAACCACGGACCCCGAGTCTCAGCATCGACAAGACAGCCGTCGACATCGACGGTGCACCGTACGCCCACGGCAACGTCGCACATCCTGGTCAGGTCATCAACTATGAGATCACCGTGACGAACACCGGCGACGCGGCACTCACGGACGTGGTGGTTTCGGATCCGGATCTCGATGCACCAGGCCTGAACTGCGCATGGCCCAACGGTGCAGGCGAACTCGCCGTTGGGGACGGTCAAGCTGTGACCCTCGACGATGGCGATACCGTCGTATGCACCGGTTCGCACACTGCAACATCGGCAGATGCCGACAACGGTGACTTCCACAACACCTCCACGGCCGAGAGCGCACAATGGCGACTCTCTGAGACCGACGACGAGACCGTGCCGGTTGCTTTCGTATACACGATCACGTTCGTGAAGCGGGTATGCAACTCGTACGAGGATGTCCTCAAGAACGGATCGAACCCCGACAATATCGCCGAAGCACCCGAGCCGCTCGGCGGAGGCCAGGTCACCTGGCATGCGGTCACCCCTGCAGACGAAGAGGCATCCACCGACTGCCAGCCCGAGTCGGGTTGGGATTTCTCGATGGGATCAGGTATCGCAACGCCGACGCCCCCGGGAACCCTCTCCCAGGTAACAGGCAACTTCGGAACCGCTATCACGACGCAAGACGTCACACCATTGCTCGACGCGCAGGGCCAGGACACCGGCGAGACATTGGAGGGAGCCGTCACCATCGAACTCACCGATGAGCAAGCAGCCCTCGCAGCCAGGAGGAGACGTCTATGGGTCTCAGAAGGCCTCAATGGGCCGGACGGGGCGATCATCCCTGACGGGTATGGGTTCGGCATCTTGCGCTGCGCCAACGACAACCGCAACGCAGACAACGTGGAGTGGATCACCTATCGCGGCAACGCTACACACGTCTTCTGCTACGCCTACAACGTCGCACTCGACCCACAGATCACCGTGACCAAGACCGTCGACAAGCCAGCGATCGTGGCGAAAGACACGGTCGAGTTCACTATCGATATCGAGAACACCGGGAACCTGACGCTCACGGACCTCACCCTCGACGACACGATGACGTTCGACGGAGGGTCCACACACCTCACGAATTGCGAGATCCCCGGGGCAACGACGCTCGCACCCGGGGCAACGACGCACGCATCCTGTACCGTCGTTCTCGACAGTTCCACCCATGGCGAGAACGTTCTCAACACCGTAACGGCCACAGCAGTGACGACGGTGGGCGATGAAGTGACTGACAGTGCAAACGCTACGGTAGCGATCACGCCGCCATCGGTCACGGTCTTGGGCGGGTCGTGTATCTCCACACCGCTCTCTGGATATGGGTTCTCACTCGATGAGCCACTCGTGGAGTGGTCCACCACGGATTGGGGCCCCACTTTCGATCCGAACACTGACACGCTTGAACTGCGCATATGGTCGAACGACCAAGACCCATCTGTCGACGCACCCGCGATCACGTACGAGGTCCCATGGGATTCTGATCTACTCGGACAGGAACCGTATGCATCCGTTGCCGGTGCGCCGGATACGGACATGATCATGTTCGACGGGGCCGACGGCTTCCTGTATTGGCCAGGCTACGACAACACCGGTTGGCTTGGCCCAGACAACGGTCTGGCAGGCATCGTGTATCCCGGAGCAGAGTGGCGCCCCGCGGCATACCAGTTCGCGTTCAATCCAGAAACGGATGTGCAGATAGCCGAGTACCCGCCCGCGTCAACAGACTGCGTTCCCGGAGGCGCTATCACCATCGACAAGCTCGCTGGGCCCCTTGGCACAGCACCTGGGAGCCCTGACTTCGTCGATGACTACACACGCCCCGCTGGAGTTCAGGATGTCACCTGGCAGGTCTCGGTCAAGAACCTCACGGACTACACGCTCTTCGACATCGCGTTCGTGGACGACATCGCACCGTCGTGTGTCACCGCGTTCAACGCTGCTGTACAGACGAACGCAACCGGCAGTTTCATGGATCCACAGGAAGAGCTGGTTTTCACGTGTGACACGAACGTTGGAGACGCAACGGTGACGAACACGGCACGTACCGGAGGATTCGATCTGTGGGGATTGGAGCTCAAGCAATCCGAGGATGACGCGGCCACGAGCACAACTGCGGCACTCGGCTCGATCGGTGACACCGTGTGGACCGATACGAACAGCAACGGCGTCCAAGATGGTGGTGAGCAAGGGTACGCCGGAGCGACCGTGCGCCTCACACTTCCAGACAGCACGACCATCGATACCACTACCGACGCCAACGGGAACTACATGTTCTCCAACCTCGCTCCCGGCCGCTACACAGTCGAACTTGTCATCGGCTCGATACCGCTGTCTGGCGACAGCGCGTTGACCGTGACCACAGCGAGCTCGTTCACGATCGAACTCGCATCGGGGCAGATGTACCTCGACGCGGACTTCGGAATCGTCAACACGCTTCCCAAGACAGGCATCGACACCGAAACGATCGTGATCATCTCAGTCTCGCTCCTCCTGCTCGGTGGGCTGGCGGTTCTCGCCACAACCAGGAGGAAACAGGAAGAGGACCACGGAACCGCGGTCTCCTAGGTCCACGACCACGTCGACACAGCGAGAGGGCGTAGCGTAAGGTACGCCCTCTCTCCTATTCCAAGGACAATGGGTACACCACCTCGCTATCGATGGCAACCGTCGACCGCCGACATCGCATCCCGCTACGGGCTTCGACCGTCGGACGTCGTCAGATTCGACCAGAACACCTCGCCGTTCCCAACGGACTGGGCGCCCGGCATCGTTGCGCCGCTGACCAGACATCTCAACGAGTACCCGGCAGCGACGTACCTGCCGTTGCGTCGGTCGATCGCTGCCTACGTCGGGGCAGCACCAGAGAACATCGTCGCGGGCGCAGGCATCGACGAGATGATCCTCTTGACCGCCAAGGCGTTCGGCGGCCCGGGAACACGTGCCATGGCAGCCGTTCCGACCTATCCACTCTATGCGATCGCCACGATCGGTCATCACGGTGAGTTCGTGACGGTTCCCTACGAGGACTCGCTCACGTTTCCCTATGAAGAGGTAGCCCGGAAAGCCCAGACATCGAACATCACCTGGCTGTGCGTACCGAACAATCCAACAGGTGAACGCATCCCCGATACGTACATCGCCGAGGTAGCAGGCAGCGCAGGTGGCGTGGTGGTCATCGACGCAGCATATGCGGAATTCGCTGGCGACAGATGGAGTACGTGGGTCGAGGCATACGACAATCTCATCGTGCTCCAGACGCTGTCGAAGGCGTTCGGCCTCGCTGCGCTCCGCGTGGGGTACTCGATCACGTCACCCGACATCGCGACACGCCTCGATGCCGCCCGGCCGCCAGGATCTATCTCGTCGTTGTCCGAGCACATCGCGCGGCTCGCCCTCAACGAACGATCCCGCATGGACCGGTTCTCCACGTTCGTTGTCAAGGAACGAGAGCGGCTAGCAGGAATGCTCAGCACCGTAGGCCTTGAGCCGCGCCAGTCGACCACGAACTTCGTCTTGTGCCACATCGAACACGGCGCATGGGATCTGGGCCACCAACTCATGGCACAGGGACTGGTCGTACGTTCCTACCCCCAGGATCATCCACTGGTCGACTACCTGCGGATCACCGTCCGGTCGCGACCAGACAATGACCGCCTCGTCGAGACCATCGGCCTGCTCTACCCCCGCCTTGTACATACCGACGACGCCTAGCCTCCCCGCCATGCGCCGCATCCTCATTCTCGCGTTCGCCCTTGCGACACTTGCTTCGGCGTGCTCCTCGGCATCGGATACACCGCCTTCCGGGCTCCCCGATCCTCCGAAACCGACGACCCTCGAGGAAGTCACCGCCATCATCGCGACCTCTGGCAAGCCCGTCGTGATCAACGTGTGGGCATCTTGGTGCTTGCCGTGCAGGTCCGAGGCGCCCTTGATCTCTGCAGGAACGCGCTCACACCCGAACGTCGAGTTCATCGGCCTCAACGTCCGCGACGATCCAGCCGACGCTTCACAGTTCATCGCTGAGTTCCTGCTCGATGCAGACATGGTGTTCCTCGAAGACCGGGCAGGCAACATCCCCGTCAAGTTGGGGGGGACAAGAGGCGTGCCCATCACGTTCTTCTACCGGCCCAACGGGGAGCAGGCGGCAGCACATCTCGGAATCATCGACGAGCCAACCATGGCCCGCTTCCTTGACGAGATCGACCGCTGATGCAGTTCGACCTGCTCGGTGCAGCAGCGACCGCCTTCTTCGGGTTCTGGCTCATGCTGCGATGGGAGGCCAAGA
>CAYLIR010000014.1:0-14998 GCA_964383515.1 uncultured Acidimicrobiaceae bacterium | reverse complement strand
CCGACCTCTCACCACGCCTGTCCAACAACGCGATCAACACATGGGACCGCATCGTCGAAACGGTGATGCTCGCACTGCTGGCGACGACCGTCGGCACGATGCTCGCCATCCCCTTGAGTTTCCTGGCCGCGAAGAACCTCATGCGTGATGTGATGGTGCCGGTGATCAACCTGGCACTGTCCATCATCGCACTCCCTATCGGGCTCACGGCGGGTATCAGGGCGTCGCAATGGGCATCGAGCCTGCGGAACTACACCGACGCCAACATCCTGACCCTCGCTGTTGCTCTGGTGGTGCTCATCGGCCTGACCTGGCTGATCCTCCGGTGGATCTTCCCGCCGGAGGAAACCGACAAGCCGGGACTCGGTCTGCGCGCCCTGCGAGTGACCGCTCTCGTCCTGACGGCGTTCATCCTCCTGATCTCCTCCTACATCGTGGCGAACATCCTCATCCTCGTCGGCCAGTTCGCCGTGGACCTCGTCCCCAGTGTCGGGTTCATGGGGAACTTCGTGGTGAAGTTGGGTGAGATCACCGAGATCGCCATCCCCGTGTTCTCGGCACTGATCGGTGCATTCGCCCTGGCCATGGCTGCGAGCAGGTTCGGCTACTTCCTCTTCACCCACCTCTCGAGGGGCCTGGTCAACGCCACGACGCTCGTTGCCTCCGCGATCGCAGGCGCCGTGGTCGGAGTGGCCATCGGCGGCGCGATCGACTGGCTGTATCAGTTGGAGAACCCGATGGCGACCGTCTACATACCGGCGGCCATCGGGGCCGTGTTCGGGATGATCCTGTCGGTGAAGGCCCTGCGCAAAGGGGAGTCCCAGAACATCGGGTTGACGGTCTACTACATGGCGCGGACGCTGTTCAACGGGCTACGATCGATCGAACCGCTCGTGATGGTCATCATCTTCGTGGTGTGGGTCGGTATCGGCCCATTCGCCGGCGCACTCGCCCTGGCGCTCCACACGACGGCGGCTCTTGCCAAGCTCTACTCCGAACAGGTCGAGAGCATCGACACCGGCCCCCTCGAAGCGGTTCGAGCCACGGGCGCCACCCGCCTGCAGACCGTGATCTACGCCGTCGTCCCGCAGATCATCCCGCCATACATCTCGTTCACGATGTACCGGTGGGACATCAACGTCCGCATGTCGACGATCATCGGCTTCGCCGGCGGTGGCGGCATCGGCTTCCTGCTCCAGCAGAACATCAACCTGCTGCAGTACCGGGCAGCGGCTGCCCAGATGCTCGCGATCGCCATCGTCGTGGCCTCGATGGACTACCTCAGCTCCCGCCTGCGAGAGCGTATCGTATGATCCAACCCGTCTTCCGGCTTCGCACCCGGGAACGGGCCGAGGAGATGGAAACGAAGGTCCTTGCACCCGGCGCGACGCTTTCGGCCGCATCGCGGGGACGATCCACACCTGAGGAGCCGGACCATTGGCGGACCGCGTTCGAACGAGATAGGGACCGCATCCTGCATGCCAAGGCGTTCCGTAGGCTCAAGCACAAGACACAGGTATTCATGAACCCCGAGGGTGACCACTACGTCACCCGGATGACCCATACGCTCCAGGTCACCCAGATCGGTGGGGCGATCGCCAGGGCACTGTCGCTCAACGCCGACCTCGCTGAAGCTGTGTGCCTCGGCCACGATGTCGGCCACTCGCCGTTCGGGCACACCGGCGAAGACGCACTCTCTGAGTTCGTCGATGGTGAGTGGCGGCACTCAGACCAGTCGGTGCGAATCTTCGAAGTGCTCGAACCGCTCAACCTCACCTGGGAGGTGCTTGATGGCATTCGCGCCCATTCGTGGCGCATCGAAGTACCCGCTGCGACCCATGAGGGGAGCATCGTACGGTTCTCAGACAGGATCGCCTATCTCGCCCACGACGCGCTCGATGCCATCAGAGCCGGTGTGCTCGAACCCTCACAGTTCCCACCTGATGTGCTCGCGACGTTCGGGGAACCAGGTCGCGAGTGGGTGAAGGTGATGGTTCAGTCCGTCATCGACGAATCGTATCGTCAGAACGAGATCGCCATGGAACCCCGGATTCTCGAGGCGATGCACACCTTGCGGGCGTTCATGTTCGAACGCGTCTACTTGCGGCCCGAAGCCGAGGCACAGCGCATCAGGGCGAAACAGATCGTACGCGAACTCGTTACGTACTTCCTCGAACGGCCCGAAGAGGTCCCCGACACGTACCAACAAGACGAAGCCGACGACCTCACCAGAGTGATCGACTACGTTGCAGGCATGACAGACCGCTACGCGATCTCCGTGCACGATCGCCTGTTCCGGCCGAAGCTGTTCACATAGGCCCGACTCGACGATCCAACCCTGTATGTCGGACCGTGAGCCTGCGCACCACCCGAATGGGCCGGTGATCCAAGGTGCAGTCCGATACCTGCGAGGCGACGGGAGCGGCTAGTGGGGAAACTCCGTGAGGGGCTCATCCACCCGCCACCGCGGTGCGGCACCCCACCGATCCTCGTACACAACCTCGTGCACGGGGAGACGCTCGGCGATACCCCAGCGACCAAGGGGATACCCACACGGGATCGCAGCTGCATTCTGCCACCCCTTCCCCATAGGGACACCGAGCAGCTCGGCCACCTCCTCGTGCTTGAACAAGCCGAGGATCGTGGTGAGCGTGGTGCCAACCCCCATCCCTCTCGCAGCGAGCATCAAGCTCCACACCGCGGGATAGATGGACGCACCGCTCGGGTCGTTGCGGTGGTACGGCAACACGACGAGTGGCACCTTGTCGAAGTTGTCTGCCAGCCACTGCGACGACGACAGCACCCGCTTCGTCTTCTCGTCTCCACGTTGGAGCGCGGCTTCCCGCTTCCCCTTGTAGGCCGTGGCGTTGAGCTCCTCCCAGGCTTCCCCGTAGAGGCGCCCGAGTTCAGCAACCGTTGTGCGGTCCGTAACGGTCAGCCAACGCCAGTTCTGCGCGTTCCCACCGGAAGGGGACCGCACGGCGGCATCGAGCATTCGCTGCACAACATCTTCTGGAACTGGGTCTGACGATACGCGTCGCATCGCTCGTGTCGTATAGAGGGCTTCATAGAGATCCATGCGCGCAGCTTACTCGCTACGAGGCGAGGCTTGCGACCAACGCGAACACGAAGAGATTGAACAAGGTCCACGACACACAAACCGACACATAGCGCAACGTCCATGTAGTCCAATGACGTGCTCCCCGTGCAAGTCCGCTGCCGACAAGGAACCAGAACGGGAAACTTGTGAGCACGCCGAACACCAAGATCGTGAACCGCGTCACATCGATGAACGAGAACGACATCGCCCACGCGGTTGGGGCAGCGACGAGGAACAGCACCGACCCGGCCAACGATGCGGCGAATTCGCCCATGTCTCCAGCGACGCGAAAACCGACCGACAAGGCCAAGCCAACGAGAACCAGGGGATAGGCAAGTGCCGCGAGGCCGCCTATGAGGGGGGACACGGTTGTGCGTCGCGGGGCGAAGGTCACATCTTGGCTCACAAGGTGAAAGCGTACCTCGTCACGGCTGCCATGTGCCGAGCATCGTCGTGAGGAGATTCCGTGCCAGATCGGCTCGATACACACGCGGTGAAGACGACAGAGGCTACGGTGAAGCTCTCGTTCGTCGTCCGGTAGCGGTCTTAACACTTCCCTAAGACACCGCTAAACGGCCCGTTCTGCTCGTCGCTACCCGACTGCCGGCGGTAGCCTGCTGGGTACATGAGATTTCGTCTGCGTCTCCGATCCCTGATTCCGCTGCTCGTCTTGGCCCTCCTTTCGCTCGTGCCCGTGTCTGCGTCTGCACAGACACAGACCGATGTCGACAATGCCAAGAGTGCGGAAGAACGCGCCTATCAGGCGCTGCTCGACGCCGATGCAGTGTTGGAACAAGGCCTCGAGAAACTCGAGAGCATCCAAGGTCAGATCTACGACCTCGAGTGGCGCATCTCCAAACTTGAGAAGGCAGTCGCCGAGTACAGCGACAACATCGACTCGCTTGAGGACAGGGCCAAGGCGATCGTGCTCGAGGCGTACACGTCAGGCGGCCGCAACATGGCCACGACGGCATTCAGCGCCAACGACATACAGGATCTCATCACGAGTCAGGCGCTCTTCGACGCTGCCACAACGAGGGATCTCAGCCAACTCGACCAGCTCTCCGCTGTGAGCAGACAGATGGACAGGCTCAACGCCGACCTCGATGCCAAGCGCGCAGAAGTCGAAGAGCTCAAGGCCGAGCAAGAAGATGTCGTAGCTCAGCTCGAAAAGGAACGTGCACGAGCGGACAAGCTCCATGCCGAAGCTAAGAAGAAATACGCCGATACGTACAAGCGGTACAAGGCGGAACAGGCCAGACGAGCAGCTGCTGCGGCTGCAGCGGCTGCCGCGAAGGCCGCGGCCGCCGCACGAGCAGCTGCTGCGCGTTCGTCAGGGAGTTCAGGAAGCTCGGGACGTTCCGGCGGAAGCGTTGCACCAGCGGTATCGGGTGTCAACTGCCCGCTGCCGAACGGTTCCTCCTTCATCGACACCTGGGGATACGCACGATCAGGAGGGCGCACACACAAAGGGACAGACATGATCGCTGCTCGAGGATCCACCGTCGTTGCAATGCGCGGTGGGACGGTGCGTTTGAACTGGCACTCCCTCGGCGGACGGCAAGTGTATGTATACGGCACAGACGGGATCACCTACTACTACGCCCACCTTTCTGGCTATCCCTCAGGGCTCTCAAACGGCCAGACAGTCAAGCAAGGCCAGGTCATCGGGTACGTTGGCAGTACGGGGAATGCCACAACGAACGTCCTGCACCTTGGCATGATCATCGGTGGCAGGTACGTCAACCCATATGTGACATTGCGAAAAGCCTGCTGAGCGGACTGCTGTCAGCTCTCTTCATCCTGATCGATGACTTCGACTTCGAGTTCCTCGACGACGATCTCGTCGATCTCGCCATCACCTGTCATGTCGACACCGTACAGGCGAACACCGCTCGCCTCGATGTCGCTGAGGTTGCCATCCCGATCCGGGTCGATGCCTGACGCGGTGATGACTTCGGTGCGGGTGATGTCTGGCTTGCCATCGGCGTCGATGTCATAGGCAACCGTTCTCACCTCGGTGATCTCGACGCTATCTGCAGATCCATCCCCGGTGAGATCCATCGTTGTTTCCGATGTCTCCACCGTCGTGATCACATCGATCGTACCGTCCCCATCGACATCGAGCGCGGTCTCTTCGATGGTCACTTTCTCCACGACATCGGTTATCCCGTCACCGTCGAGGTCGAGTTCGCGTACTTCTGTGCGGACCGTGCGATACCCATCCGCGTTGCCGTCGCCGGACATGTCGAGTTCCCTGAACGTCACTTCGGTCACCGTTCCCGTGTCAGGATCGACCTTCACCGTTCCGTCGGTCGACGCTGCTTCCTCATCGAATGTCATCTCACATCCTTGATCATGATGACTCCATCGTAGACGGTTGGCTACCTTGCGTGACGTGCCAAACGGCGACGGGCACGCGAGCGGCGCGACCAGAAGGCGCTGCATGGCCCTGTGGTGCCGGCTACCCAGGACCGTATATCGGACAACCTCTGAGGAGAGCACTCCTAGCCTGATGTCATGTCCGAGATCCTCGCGCTCACATCAGCTGTGCTCTTCGGTGTTGCCGACTTCGCCGGTGGCATCGCGTCGAGGACGGTCGCCGCGTGGCGCGTCATTGCATGGTCGCAGTTGTTGGGATTGCCGATCCTCCTCATCGCCCTGGCAATGGTCGGCAACAGCGGCTATACCTCCCGCGACCTCGCGTTCGGGGTGCTCGCAGGATCGGTTGGCCTCATCGGCATCGGTCTGCTCTACATGGCTCTCGCCGCAGGGGAGATGTCGATCGTATCGCCGATCGTCGGCATCGGGTCTGCTGCCCTCCCCCTTGTCTGGGGACTCGCTGTCGGCGACGTCATCGGGACCCTCCAATGGATCGGCATCACCGCGGGGCTGCTGTCGGTCGCACTCCTCGCTGGAAGCAGACGTGGCAAGAGGCTCACACCGAGGCCACTGGCATACGCGCTCATGGCTGCCATCGCCTTCGCGGTGTTCTTCGTCGCGATCGCTCAGACATCGCCGGAATCCGGTCTGTGGCCATTGGCAGCGGCTCGCATCGTCACCGTACCTGCCGCGTTCCTCCTTGCTGCGCGTACCTCGACCCCCGCACCACCACGAGGAGCTACGTTCACCTACGTTGCGTTCGTCGGCCTTACCGACATCGGAGCGAACATCGCCGTCCTGCTCGCTCTCCAGACAGGAATGATCAGTGTCACCGCGATACTGTCGAGCCTGTACCCGGCCTTCACCGTGCTTGCGGCCGTCACGATCCTGCGAGAACGGCCGACGCCTCGACAGGCAGTCGGCATCGCCGTCGCAGTCGTTGCGGGAGCGGTCCTGGCAGTCTGAACGCGTCAAGCGGCCGGGAGGCGGAATCCGATCCGCCCACCTGGGCCTGGCTCAGCCCAGATCTCGCCATCGAGCGCGGCAACGAATCCCTTTGCGATCGCGAGGCCCAGCCCTGCTCCCCCTGTCTCTCTGCTGCGATCCGCGTCCGGTCTGCTGAAAGCGTCAAACGCAAACGGGAGGAACGCTTCGGAAAAGCCCGGCCCCTCGTCAAGGACCATGACCTTCGCTCCGACGTCATCAGACACGCGAATCGTCACCATGGACCCCTTCGGTGCGTGGCGAATGGCATTGTCGATCAGGTTCCGCATGACCCGCGATACGGCCTCGGGGCCTGTGCGGGCCACCACCCGATCGGGAGCATCGAGGCGGATCTCGACATCAGCCTTAGCCGCGACAGGGTGGAGCACTTCGATCGCCTCGTCGGCAACATCCGTAAGGTCGGTGTGGACAGCTTCGATGGCGACGTCCCCCGCCTGGATCCGTGCAAGCAGGAATAGGTCATCGACGAGCGAGTGCAGCACGGACAGGTCTCGCCCCAGCGATGCGTAGAACCGGTCCGGATCGGCAGCAACACCGTCCCGCAGCGCTTCGACGGCAGCCTGTGCCGATGCCAGCGGTGTTCGCAGATCGTGACCGACAGCAGCAAAGAACTGGCGCTTGCGCTCTTCTTCGACCGCACGAGCGTCATCTGCTTCCTTCAGTCTCTGTGCCATGTCGTCGATGCCGCGCGCCAATTGCCCGATCTCGTCGGCACGCGACACACCCGTGCGAGCATCGAGATCTCCTGCAGCGACGCGATCGGCGGTGCCCGTCATCTTCGCCACGTCCTCCGTGAGGGCCTTGCTTGCCGACAGAGCGAATGCAAGGGAAGCGAGAAGACCGAAGCCGAGCACGACAACGACGAGGGCAAGGTCGTGCTCGGAGAAGAACATGCGGCTTGCAGCCACCGTGAGCCCGAACCCTGCAATAGCAAGGGAGATCACCGACAGCACGAACAGGGTGGTGATCAACCGATGGGCCCTTCGCGCGACCATGGGGAGTAGCAGCGACGACGACGCACTCACCGCGGCCATCACGATGAATATGGCGCCAAGCTCTACACGGTCAGGACCTGAGGGCTGCATCGTCACCTCGAACAGTGCGAGTCCTGCCAAGACCGCTGCAACGGAAGCGAGTACAGCTCTCACGGCTCGAACCGGTATCCCCTGCCCCACACGGTGAGGATGATCTGCGGATCGTCAGCGTTCTCTTCGATCTTCTGTCGCAATCGTCGGATGTGGACGGTCACCGTTGAAGGATCCTGCCAATCCGAACTGGAACCCCACACCTGCTCGAGAATCTGCGCACGTGTGAACACCTGGCGAGGGGACGATGCGAGATAGTAGAGCAGATCGAATTCCATCGGGGGCATGTCCACCAGTTCCCCCCTGCAGGAGACCTCCCTGGTTCGCCCATCGATGGTGAGGTCACCGAACTCCAGAACCTTCGCAGACGGCTGGGAAGGCGCCGCCCTGCGCAGCACGGAACGGACGCGTGCGACGAGTTCCCTGGGCGAGAACGGTTTCACGACATAGTCATCTGCTCCGAGTTCGAGACCCAACACGCGGTCGACCTCATCGGCTCGCGCAGTCAGCAGGATCACAGGAACCTGTGTGTGTTTCCTCAGCTCCGCAAGAATCGAGTATCCGTCGAGTTTCGGAAGCATGACGTCGAGGACGATGAGGTCGGGATCGTACTCGTCGACGTATGCGAGTGCTGTGTGGCCATCGATCGCCTCGACCGTCGTGAACCCTTCCCGTTCGAGATACGCACATACGACCTCGCGCACCATGGCCTCGTCATCTACGACGAGAACACTGCGCTTGAGACGTGGAGCGTGAGCCATAGCTGCAATCGTACGTCGAAAGCGAACCACCTGCGCCATGTTCAGCGTTTATTCACCTCGTGCTGTCGATATTCGCGTCTCTGTATCACCGCCCGAGAGTGCTGGTGACACCGCACGGAACGTGTGCATGGGCTCAGCGGCCCATTCGATGTACCGGCGTCGGCGGGGCGTGGGCACAGCCATTCCATAGCGATCCGCTCAGGATTACAGTTGGTGTGTCATACGGGTCGTCTCGTGGCGACTGCGAACGCAAGAGGACTGAGGAAGCCATGTCTGAGAAATGGGTCTATGCCTTCGACGAACTCGACGACGCACGTGCGTTCTGTGGCGATGATTGGGACGAGGTGCGAGGCCTCCTCGGCGGAAAAGGTGCCAACCTCGCAGATATGACACGGCTTGGCGTGGCTGTGCCACCAGGATTCACGATCACGTCGCAGGCTTGCAACGCCTACCTTGAGAGCGGTGAAAGCCTTCCCCCCGATGTCCTCAGCCAGATCGGAAGCGCCCTGCGCTCGATCGAGGAGCTCACGGGCAAGTCCTTCGGAGACCCGTCCAACCCCCTCCTCGTGTCCTGTCGGAGTGGAGCCAAGTTCTCCATGCCGGGCATGATGGACACCGTTCTCAACATCGGCATGAACGACGACGTGGTGGAGGGCATGACCGACCTCTTCGACGACAGGCGCTTCGTGCTCGACTCATACCGCAGGCTCATCCAGATGTTCGCGACCGTCGTCATGGGTGCCAGCGAGGAACCATTCGAAGAGGTGCTCGCCGAATTTCGGGCGCGGCGCAACGTGACCAACGACAGCGGGCTCCTCGTGGAAGATCTTGAGACGATCGTCGAGAAGTTCAAGGCACTCGTCTCGCGGTTCGCCGGGCGCGCGTTCCCGTCTGACCCCAACGAGCAGCTCACGATGGCTGTCGAAGCAGTGTTCCGATCGTGGAACAGCAAACGAGCACACGCCTACCGGGCCGCCGCGGGAATCCCCGACGACCTCGGGACGGCCGTCAACGTACAGACGATGGTATTCGGCAACATGGGGAGTGACTCTGCCACGGGCGTGGTGGTCTCGCGCAGTGCAACGACGGGAGAGCACAAACTCGAAGGCGACTTCCTCGTGAACGCGCAGGGAGAGGA
Source organism: uncultured Acidimicrobiaceae bacterium (assembly GCA_964383515.1). Classification (GTDB taxonomy): domain Bacteria; phylum Actinomycetota; class Acidimicrobiia; order Spongiisociales; family UBA5794; genus JAMBLL01. The sequence continues at coordinate 5,527 of CAYLIR010000014.1, read as the reverse complement.
TGTCGTGGCCGGAACTAGGCAAACGAGCACCATCGACGAACTCGCCACGGTCATGCCCGAGCTGTACGAGGAACTCAAGAACTACGCCGATCTCCTCGAAGGCCACTATAGAGACATGCAGGACATTGAGTTCACGATCGAAAACGGGACGCTGTGGCTCCTCCAGACCCGCGATGGCAAACGAACAGCTCAGGCTGCCGTCAGGATCGCAGTCGACCTTGTAAGCGACGGCGTCATCACCAAGAACGAAGCGCTCATGCGCGTCACACCCGAACAGGTCGAGTTCTTCCTCCATCCCCAGTTCGAACCGAAAGCCAAGCTCGACGCGAAGGAGAAGGGCCTCCTCCTCACCACCGGTCTCAATGTGTCACCCGGGGCTGCCGTGGGGATCATCGCCTTCGACCCCGACCTGGCTGCGCAGTGGGCAGACGAACGAGAGGAGTCCGTGATCCTCGTGCGGCCGGAGACGAAACCGGACGATGTCCACGGTATGCTCGCTGCGGCTGGCGTCCTCACATCGAGCGGCGGGCGAACGAGCCACGCAGCACTCGTGGCACGCCAGTTCGGGAAACCGGCGGTCGTCGGCGCTTCGGAGATCCTCATCGACCTCAACGCTCGGCAGATGACAGTCGGCCAGATGAGCCTCGCAGAAGGAGATTGGATCTCCATCGACGGGACCACGGGCGAAGTGTTCGCCGACCAGATCGCGACACGAGTTCCTGACATCGATGACCCCTGGCTCATGCAGATTCTCGGGTGGGCAGACGAGACACGCAGACTTGATGTGTGGGCGAATGCGGACTATCCGGAGGATGCCGAACGGGCAGTGCGTCTCGGAGCGAACGGCATCGGCCTGTGCCGTACCGAACACATGTTCTTCGACCAGTCACGCCTCCCGATCATGCAGGACATGATCATGGCATCGAACCTAGTGAGGCGACGCGAGGCACTCGAGCAGCTGCTTCCGCTCCAGCGATCAGACTTCGCTGGTTTGTTCCGTGCCATGGATGGCAAGACCGTCATCATCCGACTTCTCGACCCGCCACTTCACGAATTCCTCCCCGACTACGACAAGCTGTCCCACGATGTGACGGATCGCAAGATCCGCCTGACCGCAGCCCACACGCTCGAAGAAGTCGACGCGCTGTTGCGCGAGATCGAAGAGACCGAAGTCATCATGCGCCGCATCGAAGCGCTCCACGAATCGAACCCGATGCTCGGCCTACGCGGGGTACGCCTCGGTGTTCTGTTCCCCGACCTGCCACGCATGCAGATCCGAGCCATATTCGAGGCTGTCATCGAGGTGCAGAGCGAAGGCATCGAGGCCAAGCCAGGCATCATGATCCCTCTCTCGAGCGAGGCCAACGAGCTCCATCCCCTCAAAGAGATCGCCGCAGAGATCGCCGCTGCCCTCACCGAAGAGCACAACGTTGAGATCGAGTACGACTTCGGGACCATGATCGAAACGCCACGGGCGGCCATCACTGCAGGCGAGCTCGCCGAAAGCGCAGAGTTCTTCTCCTTCGGAACGAACGACCTGACCCAGATGACGTTCGGGATAAGCAGGGACGACGCTGAGAAGAACTTCCTCATCGACTATCTCCGGATGGGCATCCTGCCGACGAACCCGTTCGACACGCTCGATGCCAACGGTGTGGGAACGCTGATCGAGCATGCCGTCAAGGACGGCCGTGCCACCCGCCCCGGTATCCATGTCGGAATCTGCGGCGAACATGGCGGCGATCCTGCGTCGATCGCCCTGGTCGACTCGATCGGACTCGACTACGTGAGCTGCTCGCCTCTGCGCGTACCGGTCGCGAGATTGGCAGCGGCCCAATCTGCTCTTTCGAATCGATGACTCAGCATCACATGGAGTAGCGCCAGGCCTGGATCGACACGGGCCTGGTGAGCGTATCGGCCAGGACGAGAGATCATCGTGCAGGCACAAGGCGCACGATATCCGAGCCGATGAACAGGTCACCCACATCGAGTCCGAACAATCGCCGGTACAGATCCGCGGGAACGCCGATATCGGCAAGGTAGAGCTCACCGACGTACCTCGTCGACCGCTCCACGACGAGGCCTACCTTGGGAAGGGCGAGTGTGAGCGTCGCATCTGCTTCGACAGCCGAACCCACCACCATACCGGTCGATGCATCGAGTCCCGAGGGGATGTCGAGGGACACGACCGGTATGCATGCGTCGTTCGCCCACTCGACGAGGAGCGCCGCCCGGCCACGCGGAGCGCCGGTCAAGCTGTAGCCGATCAGCGCATCGATCGCTACAGCCTCCATGTACCCTGTGCCGGCAGGCGCGCCTTCCGACGATATGGGAACGCCCATGCTCACCAGCGTCTGAAGTTGTTGCGCGATGACACCCGTGTACTGTGCGATCGGCTTCGTGATCCATACCGACACGGGTACACCCCATCCTGTCAGTCTGCGTGCAGCAACGAGACCGCCGCCTCCGTTTCCACCAGTCCCAGCAAGGACGATCGCACTTCGTGCCCGACCGGTGGCAACCATCGTCTCCATCGTGAACCTGGCGAGGTTCCTGCCAGCGTTCTCCATCATCTGTATGAGGGTGATATGGAGATCTTCCACCATGACGCGGTCGACCTCGGCCATCTGGCCCTTCACGATCGTCGGTATGGATGCACGCGGCCAGTCGGGGAACATGACCACAGCGTAGGTCTCACCTGCTCGTTCGCTCAACGGCGGGCAGCTAGGGGATGCCGTCGCTCGAGTCCCTGGCCCGCTGGGCGGAAGCGGCTTCCTTGCGCATGGACGATTGGCGTTCTCGATGGGCTGTACGCGTCGCGGCGGAGCTCTGTTCCTCGACGAACAGCAGGTATGCCTTCCGCCGGTCTTCTGTGATGTCTCCGACCTCCACAGCCTGCCTGACACGGCACCCGGGCTCGGTCCTGTGTGAGCAGTCCCTGAACCGACACGACAACGCCCACCGTTCGATCTCGGGAAACAGCGCGTCGAGACCCTCCCCCTCGGCATGGAGACCGAGCGATCGAATGCCTGGATTGTCGATGATGCATCCTCCCCCTGGCAGAAGATGGAGTTCCCTGGCCGTTGTCGTGTGCCTGCCCTTGGCATCGGTTTCGCGCACCTCAGCAGTCCAGGCGACATCCTCATCCATGAGCGCGTTCACAAGCGAGGACTTCCCCACGCCTGACTCGCCGATGAACGTCGCGGTCTTGGTCCCGATACAAGCCGCGACATCCGATACGCCGGATCCGTCCTCGGTGCTTGTCAGGATCACCTCCACACCAGGAATCCAAGACTGCACTCTGTGCACCAGGGAGTTCGGGTCATCCACGAGGTCGGCCTTGGAGACGATCACGACGGGTGTTGCCCCAATGTCGCCAGCGAACGCGACGAAACGCAGGAGCTTCCGCTGCTTGAGTGGCCTGTCTGCACCGAACATCACAAAGACCAGGCCGATGTTCGATCCGATCACCTGCGTTCCGAACTCGCCGGTATCGCGCACGAGAACCGTTTCGCGGTCCAGGCGTGCCGTAACCGTCTCGTTGTCCACGAGCACCCAATCACCGACAGCAAGTGGCGTCGAACGCGAGAACGTCGCATGCTGGACGAAATGGTCTCCCGCCACCATGACCTTGACAGCATCATGTCGAACCACTCGCGCAGGCACACCCACGGCGCCTGTTGCTTGCTGCTTCCTGGCCCATCGGTCGTTCCATCCGAGCGCCGCGAGATTGGTCCCTGTCACGTGTCCACTCTGTTTGCGTCCCCGGCAGCGTACCTCGCTGCCCCTCGAAGTCCTTGCTAGCCAAGTGCCCTGTCGAGGTCCGAGACGAGATCGTCGACGTGTTCGAGGCCCACAGACAGCCGAATGAGGTCGGCGGGAACCTCAAGGTCCGTCCCTTCGACGGACATGTGCGTCATCGATGCGGGCACCTCGATGAGCGATTCGACCCCGCCAAGGCTCTCCGCGAGGAAGAACAGCCGTGTCTTCCCGACAACGCTGTTCGCAGCATGCACACCGCCCTTGGGTATGAACGACACCATGCCCCCATAGCCCGACATCTGGCTGGCAGCAACGGCATGCTGTGGATGTGACCGGAGGCCTGGATACCACACGCGGTCGACACGAGGATCATCCTCGAGGAACGCAGCGATCCGCGACGCGTTGTGCGCGTGACGCTCCATACGAATCGCGAGCGTCTTGATACCCCGCAAGAACAGATATGCATCGAAGGGGCCCGGCACAGGGCCGAGCGCGTTCTGGAGGAACTTGAGGCGCTCGTAGAGGTCATCGTCGTGTGTCACGATGGCACCACCGACAGCGTCGGAGTGGCCACCAAGGTACTTCGTCGAGGAGTGGACGACGAGATCGGCTCCGAGTTCGAGAGGTTGTTGGAAGTACGGCGTTGCGAAGGTGTTGTCCACGGCAACGACAGCCCCGTGGCCTCTCGCGACTTCGACGGTTCTCGCTATGTCGACCACTCGCAGCAAGGGGTTGGTCGGCGTCTCTACCCACACGAGCTTTGTCTCTGGCCGCATAGCATCGGCGAGTCCGTCGGGCGTGGCCATATCCGCAGCCGACCATGTGATCCCGCTCGCTGAGAGCACCCTGGCAAAGAGCCTGAAGGTACCTCCGTAGGCATCGTTGGATAGCACGAGATGGTCGCCCGGCTTGAGGAGATGGCCGACGAGGCTCGTGGCGGCGAGCCCCGAGGATGCGGTAATGCATCCTCCCGGTGTGCCGGGGGCGACACCCTCAAGCGCTGCGAGCTGTACCTGGAGCGCTGTGCGCGTCGGGTTGTCCGTCCTCGAGTACTCGTATCCCTTGTGGACTCCCGGTGCATCCTGGACGTAGGTCGAGGTCGCGTAGATCGGGACGACAGCTGCCCCTGTGGATGGATCGGGATCCTGGCCTGCGTGGATCGCGAGCGTTTCGAATCGGTCTTCCGTCATGGGCGTGCCCTTCACTACAACAGTCCAGTGGAGTCGAAGACAATCCTACGGCAGCGTCGGGGGTCACGCTGTAGGCACAGGCAGAAGTCGTCGATCCTGTTCGGCTCCCCGACGGGGCTCAGCCGCGACCTCGAATGCGACGTCTGCAACCCCGGCTACGCACAGTTGTGGAACGAAAGGGTCAGACGGTGAAACCGTTGGCGAGCATCCAGTCATCGTTGAAGATCTTGGAGAGATAGCTGCGACCTGAATCAGGAAGGATGACGACGACCAGCTCGTCTGGGTACTGCTCTGTTTGGCGTAGAGCACCGACGACGGCCATGCCGCAGGATCCGCCAACGAGCAATCCCTCCTCGAGGGCGAGGCGCCTCGTCATGGCGAACGCTTCTGCATCCGTGACCATCTCGTAGTGGTCTGTGAGAGAGCGATCGTAGGTTTCCGGCCAGAAGTCCTCGCCAACACCCTCGATGAGGTACGTTGTCACATCCTCTTCCCGCTCGGCTGTGTAGATCGATCCCTCAGGGTCAACACCGACCACTCGTATGTCCGGGTTCTTCGACTTGAGGAACCTGGCC
>CAYLIR010000013.1:0-15002 GCA_964383515.1 uncultured Acidimicrobiaceae bacterium | reverse complement strand
CATGGCGAGAGTCGATCTTGAGATCACCAGACGACAGTTCCTCGTGGGCGGTCTTGCAGGGACCGCGCTCATGGGCACATACCCGTCCCATTTCGCAGCGAAGTACCCCCCGCCTGCGTGGTTCACCAAGGGTGAGGTCGTCACCACCTACAACTACTGCGACATGTGCCCGTGGAAGTGTGGGATCATCGTCACGAGTGTCGACGGCAAGGTCATCAAGATCGATGGCAACCCTGCTGACCCGAAGAGCCGCGGCATGCTATGTGGCCGCGGACAGGGTGGGGTCTCGTTCATGAACGACCCCGACAGGCTACGGTCCCCCATGATCCGCACAGGTGAACGCGGCGAGGGCAAGTTCCGCGAGGTCACCTGGGACGAGGCGCTGGACTACACCGCACAGAAACTCCTCGAGATCAAGGATGCCTACGGGCCTGAGGGCCTCGCCATCTTCGGCCACACGACCGGAGACACATGGTGGGCTGACTATTTCGCTCAAGCGTGGGGTACGCCGAATGCAGCGAAGCCGTCGACCTCGATATGTCTCAGCCCGCGAGAGGAAGCCTCCCAGCTCACGTTCGGGATACCTGTCGGTGGACATGAGCCGATGGACTGGGGTGAGATGCGCTGTGTCACGCTCATCGGGAGCCACATCGGTGAGGATGCCCGCAACACCGTCATGCAGGACTTCGTCCAAGCCCGCAGCGATGGCGCCCAGGTGATCGTCGTCGACCCGCGTTTCTCCACAGCTGCGGCGAAGGCGGACCACTGGCTTCCGATCAAGCCGGGCACAGACACCGCGCTGCTGCTCGCCTGGATCAACGTCCTCATCACCGAAGACCGCTACGACCGGTCGTACGTCGATGAGTGGACGAACGGGATCGACAAGCTGGCCGAACACGTCAAGGAGTTCACTCCTGAATGGGCTGCGCCCATAACCGACCTCCCGGCAGACAAGATCAGAGAGACCATACGGATCATGTCCGACCGCCTGCCCCAGGCCGTGATCATGCCAGGACGCCACACCACCTGGTACGGCAACGACACGCAGCGGATGCGCGCAGTGTTCATCGTCAACTCGCTGCTCGGCGTGTACGGTCGCCGCGGCGGCATGTACTTCAACAAGTCGGCGTTCCTCGACGACTACCCCCATCCTCCGTTCGCTGTCAAGGGCACATCGGGCGGCTGCTCGGCAGAACCCGGTGAAGTGAGTGCAGAGCTGCCACTCGGGCCGACAGGCAAAGCGCGTGCCGACGGCGTGCGCAACGGCATCGACGGAGGCTTCCTCCGCGGTGCAACAGCGATCCAGGAACTGATCGATCCGATGATCACCGGCGACCCATACCGTATCGCTGGGCTCATCGTGTACGGCGTCAACCTCTTGAACTCGCTCCCCATGCCGAAGCGAACCATCGAGGCGCTCACGAAGCTCGACTTCGTACTCGCGATCGATGTGCTCCCCCAAGAACACGTCGCGTGGGCCGATGTCGTGTTCCCCGATGCGACGTATCTGGAGCGCTACGGCGACCTATCGAAGATCGCCCACAAGACCCCGTTCATCCAGATGCGCGAGCCCGCTGTCGCACCGATGTACGACACGATGCCTGCATGGATGATGGCCCGCGAACTCGGGCTGCGGGTCGGGCTCGACTCCTACTTCAAGTGGGAGACCGTCGAGGAGTATCTCGACACACGCCTGCGCTCGGTCGGGTCGAACCTGCAGAAGATGCACGATGCAGGAGGGGTCATCGTCCAGAAAGGCAAACCGTACCTCGAGGACTTCGACGACAAGTCGCCGTTCCACACACCTTCAGGCAAGATCGAGTTGTGGTCCGAACCCCTCGATGAAGCTGGGTTCGATGCGCTCCCTGTATACGAGCCGACGGAAGAGCCACCCGAGGGCTACTACCGGCTGCTCTACGGCCGCAGCCCTGTACACACGTTCGCTCGCACACAGAACACACCAGCACTCAACGACGTGAACCCAGAGAACGAGCTGTGGATCAACGAGGACGAAGCGACACGGCTCGGCTACGCAAGCGGGGACCGGGTATGGCTCGAGAACGAGGAGGGGACCCGCACGGGGCCGATCCTCGTCAAAGCGACACAGCGCATCCGCAAGGATGCGGTGTTCATGACACACGGTTTCGGCCAGGTCTCTGATGGCTTGAGCCGTGCCAACGGCAAGGGTGCCAGCGACACGAAGATGATGAGTAGATACAAGCTCGACCCGATCAGCGGTGGAGCGGGGTTGCGTGTCAACTTCGTCCGGATAGCGGAGGGAGGCTGACATGGAGTACGCATTCCTTCTCGACATGAGCCGATGCATTGGATGTGAAGCCTGCGTCGTCGCTTGCAAGACGGGGAACCAGCTCGACGTCGGAACCCAGTACATCCACCTCATCGAGCACACGTCAGGAACGTTCCCCAACCTGACCGGCGGATTCCAGAACCACCGCTGCTACCACTGCAAGAACGCCGCATGCGTTGCTGTCTGCCCAACGGGCGCCCTCTTCAAGCAAGACGGCCTCACACGCCTCAACGCAAGCGCCTGCAGCGGATGCGGGTACTGCGTCCAATCCTGTCCCTACGGGGTGCCCGAGATGCAGCATGGACGAGCGACGAAGTGCGACGGATGTGCAGCAACAGTCGCAGGGGGCGAAGTCCCCTGGTGCGTCCAGACCTGCCCCGCACAGGCACTCACATACGACACGAGAGAGAACATCGTTGCTGCGGCCCGCGCCAGGGTTGACGCGATCAAGGACCGGTACCCGAATGCTCAGGTATATGGAGAGACACAGGCGGGCGGCCTCGGCCTCATCCTCGTGCTCCCCGACGATCCCGAGACGCTGGATATCCCGATCGACCCGCCACCGGTTCCTGGCGTGACCGACATGTGGAAGAAGGTCATCCAGCCTGCATCGATGGGAGCCACCGCTGTGGCTGCTGTAGGCGCAGCGGTCCTCGGCATCATCGCACGCAAGAACCATCTTGCTGAGCTGCGAGAGCTCGAAGAGACGGAACTCGTAGCGGCATCAGCAGGCGACACCGATGGAGAGGAGGTCTGATCGTGACCAAGCTCATCCACAGGGAACCCGTCGAGCACGATCCACGAAAGGAGATACTCAGGTATCGCAGGGCACAGCGGATCGTACACGCCGTGATGGCCAGCTCGTTCCTGATCCTTCTCATCACCGGCCTCGCGCTCGTATGGAGCCCGCTCGCCTTCATCGCCGCAGGCGGATGGTCGCGGTACCTCCACCGCATCGCGGCGGTCGGGTTCATCTCGGTCCCGTTCCTGTATGTGATAGCCGACAGCCAAGGAGCCAAGGAAGTCCTCGTCGACTCGTTCAAGTACGACAGGGACGACGTGTCTTGGTTCAAGCACATGTACCGCTATGCCCTTGGGCGGACGAAGGACATGCCCCCGCAGGGGAGGCTCAACGCCGGCCAGAAGCTCCATCACGGTGCGGTGATCGTGTTCTCCGCGGTGATCGTCGTCTCCGGCCTCATCCTGTGGTGGCTCAAGTCGAACCTCGACCCGACGACGCTCTCGATGACCGCCATCGTGCACGACCTTGCGATGCTTGCCCTCACGCTCCTGCTTGTCGGCCACGTGTTCTTCACCTACGTCTACAAGGCATGGTCGTCGATGGCTACCGGATACGTCCCCAAGACCGAGATGGTCCTCGAACACCCCAAGTGGGTGGAGGAGATCGAACATGGGAGCACACCAGACAACCTGGCATAGCCCCAAGAACGAACGAGATGCTGGCAGACGCCAGCAGGGAGAGGAAATGCTCCCAGAAAAGAAAGGAAAACGATGCGTACAAAGAATCGAGCATCGCTGATCGGGCTTCTGCTCGGATTGGCGATGATCGCCGCAGCGTGCAGTTCCACAGGAACAGCAGACACGACAACGACGACAGCCGCGGTGGAGACCCCGGCCACGACCGTGGCGGCTCAGCCCTCCGACTTGACGGCAACCGTCGACGAGTATCTGTCCTCGATTCCTGATGGGTACTTCGCCATCGGCGACGTGGACGTCTTCAAAGAAGGTGTCGAGGCCAGCGGCGCGCTCGTCATCGATGTTCGTGAGACAGGCGAATACGAAGAGGGCCACATCCCGGGCGCGGTGAACATCCCGATCCGGACCCTTGCACAGAACCTGGACAAGGTCCCGACGGACCGCCAGGTGTACGTGTACTGCAAGACCGGGTTCCGTGCAGGCCAGGCGCTGTCATCGCTCGGCATGCTCGGCTATGACAACATCCTGTCCTACAAGCCGGGATGGAAGGGCTGGACAGAGGCGAACCAGGAAGTCAGCACCGAAGCCACAGAGGCTGAAGTCGTCGGTGCGCCCGATGTCGATCCTGCCATGCTCACAGCGGTAGACAGCTACCTGTCGGGGATCCCAGACGGGTTCTACTCGGTGGGCGATGCCGAAAAGGTCATCGCTGCGAAGGACGCTGGAGCGTTCCTGCTCGACGTCCGCACGCCCGATGAGTATGACGCTGGCCACGTCGATGGCGCAACGAACCTCGACCTGCGTGAGATCGCAAAGGGATTCGATGCTGTGCCTACCGATGCGAACGTCATCACGTACTGTGGCTCCGGCCACCGATCAGCCATGGCGGTCGCTGCTCTGCACGTCCTTGCGGCGGACAACGTCAAGGGATACGGCGGCTCCTACCAGTCGCTCGTAGATGCCGGCATTCCGGTTCTCGCCCCGTAGGAGATGAGGCCTGGCGGCTCTGCCGCCATACAGCCAGCAGCGGGAGCGTTCATCGGTCGCTCCCGCTGCTGCGCGTCAGTATTGGCTTGCCAGCACGCCCACGCTCACGTTCCGCATCCCCCGAGCCGGGAGCGAACGGGACCTACCGTGTCCGGTCGTCGAGGAGCATCGCTATGTCCTGGACGACGACCTGCTCGTCTGCACCGATCTCCTTGACACCGTCATCGAGCATGACATAGCAGAACGGGCATCCCGTTGCGATCACCTCTGCACCGGTGCCGACGGCCTCCTGGGTACGGTCGATGTTGATCTTCTTGCCCGTGTGCTCCTCGAACCAGAACTTGCCGCCCCCGGCGCCGCAGCAGAACGAGTTCGTCCCGTTTCGCACCATCTCGACCTTGACGCCCGATGCCTCGACGATCGTACGCGGCGCAAGGAACGTGTCGTTGTGACGCCCGAGATAGCACGGATCGTGGAAGACGATCGTCTCCCCCGTGGACGTTGGCGTGAGCCTGCCGTCCTCTACGAGCGAACTCAACAGCTCGGAGTGGTGCATGACCTCGTACTCGCCGCCGAATTGCGGGTACTCGTTGCCAAGTGTGTTGAAACAGTGCGGGCACTGGGTGATGATCTTGTCGACGCCCAGGTCGTTCAGCGTCTCGATGTTCTGGAGCGCAAGCCCCTGGAACACGTACTCGTTGCCGGTCCTACGCGCAGGGTCGCCCGTGCATAGCTCTTTGGAGCCCAGGATGCCGAAGTCGATGCCTGCCTTGTGCAGCAACCTGGCGGTCGCGATCGTGACACTGCGGTTGCGGTCGTCGAACGACCCGGCGCATCCGACCCACATGAGGTACTCGGCGGTCACGCCAGGCTCGTCGAGCCGCTTGATCGGGAAGTCGAGCGCATCGGTCCAGTCACCCCTGGTGTTCTGGTCGACACCGTACGGGTTCGAGGAGTTCTCCATCGACACGTAGGACTTGCCGAGCTCAGAGGGAAAGTCCGCCTCCATGAGCGAGAGGTATCTGCGCATGTCGAGGATCTTGTCCACGATCTCGATGTCGGCCGGGCAGATCTCGTCGCATGCACGGCAGGTGGTACACGACCACAGCTCCTCCGGCGTGATGAGCTCGAACACGTTGTCCGCGTTGACCGTGATGACAGGGTCGATGCCGACCGGCGGCGACAGCGGCGGTTCGGCGCTCAGTGCGGCCACAGTGCCGAGCTTGAGCACGATCTCACGAGGATCGAGCGGCTTGCCTGTGGTGTTGGCCGGGCATACCGAGGTGCATCTGCCACAGATCGTGCACGCGTCCGTGTCGAGGAGTTGTTTCCACGTGAACTCGGCGACCCTCGAGGCGCCGATCGACTCGATATCGGTCGCCTCCATGAGGTTCGGCATCTCACGCATCGCACCCTTCGGACGCTCCTTCGGGGACAGCGCGAGGTTCGCAGGCGTGGTGACCATGTGACGGAGCTTCGTCGTTGGGAGGATCACAAGGAACGCTGTGAACGCCACCACGTGGACGACCCACAGGACCTGGTGGATGCCGCTTGCCGATGCCGCAGGAACCAGATTCGACAGCGGGTACCCAACGAAGGACCACCGCTCGAAACCCGGCTGGCCCACAAGCGCGATCCTTGCGGCTTCCGTGGCAAGACCCGTGACACCAATGGCAGCGAGCGTGAAGAGGATCCACGCGTCCTCGGGGCGCGTCTTGGTCCTGATCCGCCATGGTCGAACGATGTAGCGGCGGATCGCGGCCCACAGGATCCCGCCAAGGAACACGAGCGCTGCCGCGTCGAGAACGGCCGAGTAGCCCTGATAGAACTCACCGTGGAGGAACGAGAAGTCGACGGGGAGGAGGTGGTCGATCTCCAGGATGACGGTGCCGATGAACAACACGATGAATCCGTAGTAGATCATCGCGTGCATCACGCCTGCGGCGGGGTCCTCCATGACCGTGCGCATCGACACGCCCTCACGGAACCGGTGAAGGCGTCGCTTGAACTCTCCGCTGCGACGCTCCCACGTACCGCGTTCCCAGTTCCTCGCCCGCATCGCGAACATGCCGATAGACACGCCGAGAAACGCAGACACGGCCGCGTAGAACAGCGCGACCAGCAGAGCCGGGATGTTGCCGAACACCAGCCTCCCGACCGCGAAGTCCGGCTCACCGGAAAGCGATCCCATCCACCACAACGCGAGCGTGCCCACCACGGCAAGCCCAGCCACGACACCGAGGACCTTCGAGAGAGGCACACGCGATGGTACGTCGTCGCGCTCCGTCTCAACATCGGTCATGGCCACTGGCCCTCCTTCTGTCGGTCAGGGTGATTGTAAACGCGCGGGCACGTCGTCGAGACTCATCCGAGAGAGCTGGCATACCCCAGCGCGCGTCTAGGACTCGGAAGGAGGCGCAGGAAGAGCATCCGGCTCGATCGCTTCTGCGACAGGAGCCGGGAGACCGAGCTCGGCACGCAGTTCCTCAAGCCTGGCATCGGCTTGGGCGACGTTGATCGCCTCGCGCAGCTCCGATTCGGCCCCCTCAGGCGTCGCCTCGTGCAGTTCTGCACGTGCCATCGCCTCGGCCTTGCGCTGCTCGATCTTGCGCTCTACCTGGTCGAGCGAGGGCCCCTCATCAGAGATCGACGAGGACATGGACGAAACAGCGTCGTTGACGACTTCCTGCATCTTGGCCTGTTCGAGCTGACCGAGGAGCTCCATGCGCTTCGCAGAGAGTTCCTGGAGCTTCATGGCGTTCTGTTGTACCGCGTCCTTGGCCTTCTCGGCCTGCGCTGTGGCGATGGTGAACTGCTCCTTGAGCGACACGAGGTTGTTCTCGGAAGCTTGGAGCTTCATCGCGATCGACTGCGCTACAAGCGTCCACTTCTCAACACCGGCAGGGTCCCCTTTCTTGCTGGCCTCGTCAGCCTTCATGATGGCTTGTTTGGCCATCTCACGGGCTTCGCCTGCACTGTCGGCTGCCTTGTCGATCTGGCTTTCGAGCTGACTGCGATGCGCGATCACCTTCGCTGCCTGGTTACGCAGTTCCTGGTTCTTCTGCTTGGCGGTGTTGATCGCTGCTTCGATCTCGATCTTCGGATCCATGGCCTTTTCGGCCGTCGTTGTGAACAGTGCCTTGAGATAGGCCCAAATGCGAGAAAACATGACGCTCCCGGAGAGTGCTCGACTGGTGTATCCCCGCCATCATAGGGACGCCCACACGGGTAGGGCGTGTGACAGGCGGGGCCTATCGCCTTCTGCCGCCTCCGCGGCGACGTGGGGAGGACCTTCCGCGGCCACCTCCCCGGCGTGACCGCGACGATGACCGACCCGGCATACCGGGGAACCCGCCGCCCGGGCCGAGCAGGGCACCGGCAGCCATCGCTTCCGCCACCGAACGGAGGGTTCCGTAGGAGGACTGGCGTGTGGACCGCCTGGGAGGGTCGAGCGGCCTGAGCTCCGTGGGTGATGGCGGCGCCGAAGGAGCAGGCTGTTGCACCGGTTCGTATTTCGGACGTTCAGGCTTGTCGGGGACCGGATCACCATCGAGGATCGCCTCTGCCGCATCGAGGTTCCACACGGCGATGTCGAACTCGTGGTCGAGGTCGACGATCTCCCTGCCAGACGTCGCCGCGGCGAGCCGCTCCCCTGCGGTCGAGTAGGTTTCCACGGCTGCTGCGTAGTGCATCTGAGCCTCCGTGTTCCCTGAGACCCTGACCTCGTCTTCGAGGTCGAGGATGTCGTTCGCGATTGTGTCGATCTGCTCCTGTGCCATCGCACGGAGTTCCTCGACCCGGTCTCTCGCTTGGCCTCGCATCTTGTTCGCTGCCCGCTTGGCGAAGAGCATGAAGGCGCCAATGGCGACGCCGATGATGCCGAAGAACCACCAGATGCCGAACCCGCCGCCGCCCGAACCCGCGGCGTCCTTGCTTGTGAGGCCCTGGACGAAGAGCCGCACCACGTCGTCTGACGTGTCGCCCACGAGCGAAGAGGTGAGGGCGGTATCGAGTTGGCCATCCGTCCAGATGTCGCCCTGGGAGGCCCATCCCACGGTCTGTGGGGCCACGACGAGGATCGTTCCCGTCTTCTGCCCGTACTGGTCGAGTATCGCGTCGGCGAACGTGGTAGCACCCGACGGCGGCTCTGTGGACAGCACGATCACAGAGAGCTCCCCGCCGGCAAAGCGTGCGTCTGCAACGGCATCCCCGAGAACCCTCGGGGTTGCATCTGCACCGTCTTGTATGTAGTACCCGTTCGCTGTGGCGATGGGACCGACCTCTGCTGGCGTCGCGGCGACGACGAAGAGCATGGCCATAGCCGCAAGGAAGTACTTCATAGCGCTCAGGTTACGCCACATCGACCGTTTCACCGACTCAACTGCCCAGGAGAGCTCGAGCAAAGAACACGAGGTTGGCTGGCCGTTCGGCCATCCGCCGGGTGAGATACGGGTACCACGCCTCCCCGTACGGGACGTACACCCTCATGTCGTAGCCGAGGGCAGCAAGCTCGCGCTGCCGGTCCCTGCGCACACCGTAGAGCATCTGAAGCTCCCACGGCTCGGTACGCGATGCCGCCTCAGCGAGCACAGGGCCCAGCATGGCATCGTCGTGGGTGGCGATAGCGGGCTTCGTCTGCGGGGAGTTCATCAGGAGGGCGGCGAGCCTGGTGAAGGATCGGTCCACTTCGCCACCCTGGTACGCGACATCCGCAGGCTCGGCATACGCACCCTTGCAGAGACGGACATGGCCACCGAGCGGGATGATCCTGTCGAGGTCGGCTGCGCTGCGCAGCAGGTACGCCTGGATGGCTATCCCGAGGTTCCCGTGTTCGATCTGGGTTCTTTCGTAGATGCTGATCGTCGTCTCGGTGTAGCGGGACTCCTCCATGTCGACCGTGACCGTCGTCCCGATGCGGGATGTGGCCTCGGCGATCGCAGAGAGGTGGCTTGCGGCGAGCTCGTCGTCGAGGCCCATGCCGAGCTGGGTCAGCTTGACCGAGATGTTCGCATGCAATGCGGCGTTGTTGATCGCAGCGGCACACTCGAGATACGCGTCCTTGGCTGCAACCGCGTCCTCCACGTTCGTCACGTGCTCGCCGAGGTGGTCCATCGAGACGAGGAGCCCTGCATCGTTGAGCGCCCGAGCAACAGCGACCGCTGAGTCGAGCGACTCCCCTGCAACGAACCGTTGCGCAAGGCGGCGCCCCGCTGCTGTGTCCGTGATCAGCTTGCGAGTCAGCGACCGTTCGGTGACAGCGAGGACTGTCGACCTGATCACTCAGATGCCTTCTGACCGAGGAAGCGCGACTGACGCGCCGCTGACTGGACCGCGTCTTGCAGCAATGCCCTGAACCCGCCTTCTTCGAGGACGTGCATCGCTGCGGCCGTCGTGCCACCGGGAGACGTGACCTCGCCGCGAAGCCTGAACGCGGATTTCTCTGATGCTGCAAGAAGCGCCCCCGCCCCCCACAGCGTCTGGTGAACGAGCTTCTCTGCTGCGTGGTGGGGAAGCCCCTCTCTGATCGCAGCCTCGATCATCGACTCGGCGAGGAGGAACACGTACGCAGGGCCCGTCCCAGAGACCGCGGTCACCGCATCGAGGAGGTCCTCGGAGAGTTGCAGGGTCTCGCCGACAGCACCAAGTAGCGTTGCTGCCCGTTCGATGTCGATCTCGCCAGCCGCGGAGCCTGCGGTGAACGCCGTCATGCCGAGGTCGACAGCAGATGGGGTGTTCGGCATCGCCCGCACGACAGGGATGCCGGGGAGGGCCGCTTCGAATGTGGCAAGCGGCACACCGGCCGCGATGGACACAACGGTCTGGTCCGCCGTGATGACGGGGGCGATCGTCTCAAGGACGCTCATGACATCCTTCGGCTTCACGCCGATCATCGCTATGTCCTTGCCTGGCACAGCATCGGCCAGCGAGAGGGTCGTTGGAATGCCCGTCCTGAACTCGAGTTCTCTGGCTCGTTCGGGTCGCCGCGTCACGAGAACGATGTCCTCGGGCTCCCACCCGGCGCGCAACAGGCCGAGGGCGAAGATCTCCCCCATCGAACCCGCGCCGAGCACAGCAACTGTTGGCCTGTCCATGCGCGAAGTGTACCCCACAACCCTGACCAGCCATATCGTTGAGAGGTGGCACCTGAACACAACGACATCTGGGGCGAATTCTCACCCGAGCACCCTCAGACCCCACACAGGACGGTCGGTGTTCCCGAGTACGTGTCTGTCGCGCTCTCCATACTCATCGTCATCGGAATCGCCGCGTTCTGGCCGAGCGGATCGGCCAAGGGCACGGCAGCAGCGCTTCCGCTCACGATCCTCTTCGTCCTGGCACAGCAGTCCTTCGGCGACGTCGCCAACAGCGAGATCGTCGCTGTCGAGATCGTCAGAGCACTCGTGGGCACGATCGGTATCGTCGCAGCGGTTCCGCTCACGACGTGGATGGCAACGGAGTGGCCTTCGACACATACGCACCACCACTAGGTGGGTTGCTTCACGCCCCGGGTGGCTCAGACAGGAGCGACCGTGTGGCCGCAGCGAATCGGCTCGCCATCGTCGTGTCGAAGCCGACGAGGCGCACAGAGCGAAGGCTCGTCTCTACCGCTGCGACATACGCCGCTGCACTCTCGGCGATGACAGCCGTTGCGGCCTCGGGTGGGTACCCGTAGACACCTGCCGAGATCGCCGGCACCGCCACGGTACGGGCCTCGATCTCGTCTGCGAGGTCGAGTGCAGCGAAGACCGCTGCGGCGAGCAGCGTCTCGTTGTCCTGGCCATCGGCGTAGATCGGGCCTGCAACATGGATGACGTACTTTGCAGGCATCCGCCCCGCCGACGTGAGCGCTGCGACACCTGGTTCGAGCGGGCCGAACGTGGCGATCCACTCCTCGGACTCTTCTCCGATGATCGGCCCTCCGGCCGACGCGATCGCCAAGGCGATACCGCCACCGTGGACGAGCTCGTTGTTCGCTGCGTTGACGATCGCATCGACAGGCATCGCGGTGAGATCACCGACCAGTGCGCAGAGTGTTGTCTCTCCTGCCCTGATGGCCTCGAGCGCCTCTGCCGGGATGTCGATGGTCTCCCAGGCGCGCCCGTCAGAGCGGTCCTCCTCGAGGCCTGTCGACCACCAACGAGTCACGGCGCTCCCTTCGAGGTCGATGCTTCGCTCGTGTGCCACGTCGATGACCCTGCGCGCCACTGCCGTCGATGGGTCGACGATCTCGACACCGTCGGGCAGGCGTCGGGCGATCTCGTGAGCGATGAGTGGATAGTGCGTGCATCCGAGCACGACGACGTCAGCAGACGCCTCGATGATCGGAGCGATGTACTCATCGAGCAACGGCCCGGGGTCGGCTCCCCTGTCGATGACTGCGGCGAGCCCTGGGCATGGCTGTTCGAAGACCCGCACGCCCGCACCGTGCTTGCCGACCAGTGATCGGAACAGTTCACCCTGGAAGGTCGCCTGGGTTGCCATCACCGCGACGACGCCTGCTGACGTCCGCTCGGCCGCGGGCTTGACGGCTGGCTCCATGCCGACGAACGTGATATCGGGGAGTTGCTCTCTGAGGTAGTGCAGCGCCGCGGCCGATGCTGAGTTGCATGCGATGACGATGACATCGATGCCTGCCGAGTCGAGGTACCTGGCGAGGATCTCCGTGCGGTCCCGCACTTCGTCGAGGGTCCTCTCTCCATAAGGACCGAACGCGTGGTCGGCCACATACACGATATCCGCCCAGGGCGCCCGGCCACGAATGGCGTCGAGCACAGACGTGCCGCCGATGCCGGAATCGAACACCGCTATTCGCGCCGTCGTGGCGTGCTCCATGGTCTCCATCCTCGACGTTCCGGCAGACATGGTACGCCTACGACTCCGACGTCATGCCGAAGAGGCGCCGGGTGAGCACCCATCCGAGGAGCGTGACCATGGCGCCAGCAGCAACGACGGGGGTGTTGCGTGCAGTCCCCCATACGATGCCGAGAGGCACCGCGATGATGAGGACGGACGGAATCATCCGCCGTAGGTGTTGTGGTGGACGAGTTCGTGGAGGTGCTTGCGACCACCCATCTTCGTGGCGCCTGCGCCGGGTTGCTTGTGGCCGATGGCGACGGCGTACCTGCACCGTGCGCCTTCAGGGAGTTGCAGGATCTCGGCTGCTGCTGCTTCACGATGCAGCGTCACCGGGCACGATCCGAGGCCGAGCGCATCTGCGGCAAGCATGATGTTCTGTGCGAGCCTCCCCGTGTCGAACTCGTAGCCGTCTGGCTCCTGGACGAGGCAGATCGCGATCGGCGCGTTGGCGATCGGCGCAGTGAAATCGCCGGCTTCACAGAGTTCGGCCTTCTTCTCCTGATCGTCGACGACGATGAACGACCAGTGCTGCTTGTTCTTGGACGAACCCGTCCACTGGGCTGCTTTGAGCAACGCGGCGAGCTCCTCGTCAGCAAGAGGCCGGTCGTCGAACGCTCTGATCGCTCGCAGGCCGATGATCGCGTCATAGCAGTCGTTCATGGTGATGAGCCTAGCTCGGCCCGCCAGCCGCCGCCCACGAGCCCGCATGCTCCTGGTTGGCGACTGACGGTCGAGACCTCTTGGCCTAGAACGCCCCGTCTGGGAGGTCCATCAGCCATGCATCTTCAGCCTGGGCTGCTGCGGTTCTCGGTGCGATCTTCGGGAGCGCTTCAGCGACGAAGAACCTCGCAGACGCGATCTTGCCCTCGTAGAAGTCCACGTCGCTGTCCGAAGCGCCTTCCAGGGCTGCCGAGGCAACCTCAGCCTGCTCGAGCATGAGCCACGCAATGGTGACCTGAGACACGCTGCGCAGCAGCATGTTCGTGTGCAACCCGACCTTGTAGATCTCAGGCGGGTTCTGCATCGAGGCCATCGAGAAGCCCACGAGGGTGCCGATGTGGTTCTGCACCTGCTCGAGCGCTGCCCCGAGGGCCTGGCGCTCTGCGGCGAACTCGTCGGAACCGCCCTTGACGTACTCGAGGATGTTCTCCGCGTGTTTCATCAGCGTCTGGCCCTGGTCACGGGCGATCTTGCGGAAGAAGAGGTCGAGCGCCTGAATCGCCGTTGTCCCCTCATAGAGCGTGTCGATCTTCGCGTCACGGATGTACTGCTCGATCGGGTAGTCGGTCGTGAAGCCGGAGCCTCCGAATACCTGCAGCGAGGTAGCGAGCAACTCGTACGCCTTCTCGGACGAGTAGCCCTTCACCATCGGCAGCAACAGGTCGTTGAGTTTCGCCCAATGCGTGTTGTCAGGTTCCAGACGCATCTTGTCGAGGATGGCCGCCGCGTACATCCATAGGGCGCGCAGCCCCTCTGCATACGACTTCTGGAGCATGAGCATGCGCCGCACATCAGGGTGGCGGATGATCTCGACTCGGGGAGCAGTCTTGTCCGTCATCCGGGTCATGTCGGCGCCCTGCACACGCTCTTTGGCGTACTCAAGCGAGTTGAGATACCCCGTGGACAACGTTGCTGCCGACTTGACGCCGATCATCATGCGGGCGTCTTCGATCACCTTGAACATCTGCCTGATGCCCTCATGGACACCGCCGACGAGGTAGCCGACACACGGCTTGTCCACACCCATGGAGAGCTCACAGGTCGTCGAACCGCGGATGCCCATCTTGTGCTCGAGGTTCGTGGCGACGATGCCGTTGCGCTCACCGAGCGAACCATCTTCGTTCACGAGGTACTTCGGCACGATGAACATGGAAAGGCCCTTGGTCCCCGGTTCGCCACCCTCTCGCCGTGCAAGAACGAGGTGGACGATGTTGTCGAAGTAGTCGTTCTCACCCGAGGTGATGAAACGTTTCACACCTTCGAGGTGGTAGGTGTCCCCTTCGACGTGGATCGCCTTGGACGTGCCTGCGCCAACGTCTGAGCCCGCGTCCGGCTCGGTGAGCACCATCGTTGCGCCCCAACGCTTGTCGACGATCCACTTCGCCCATGTGTTCTTCTGCTCCTCAGTGCCAACAGAGGCGATGACCTGCGCCATCAGCCCACCAGAGGCGTACAGGAACACCGCGGCGTTCGCACCGACGAACAGCTCGCCGGTTGCCCAACGGAGGGAGTCAGGGGCGCCGAAGCCCCCGAGGTCGGGATCGATCCCGAGCAGGTGCCACCCACCGTCGTAGAGTGCGTCGAGGCTCTTGTGCACACCCTCAGGCAACGCGATCTCGCCATCGACCAGTTCGAGCTCGGTACGGTCTGCCTCAACGCAGCTGGCGGCGAAATCCTCCTTCGCGAGGCGAGC
>CAYLIR010000012.1:0-15152 GCA_964383515.1 uncultured Acidimicrobiaceae bacterium | reverse complement strand
ATGCTTGGAGGAACTGCGGCACTCGTCGGAGCGGTTGTCGTCGGCCCGCGCATCGGCAAGTTCGCATCGGACGGAAAGCCCAAAGCGATACCCGGCCACTCGGTCACACTTGGCGCCTTGGGTGTGTTCATCCTGTGGTTCGGCTGGTACGGATTCAATGCGGGCTCGACACTCGCTGCTGTGGGGCAGGACATCGCAACCCCTGCGGTCACGACGACCCTCGCTGCATGTGCAGGTTCTCTCGGTGCGATGTTCACAGCATGGATCATCACGGGGAAACCCGATGTCGGCTACTCCCTCAACGGGGTTCTTGCGGGCCTCGTCGGGATAACGGCGGGCACAGCAAGCGTCTCGTTCGGCGCATCGATCCTCATCGGTGCCATTGCGGGCATCATCATGGTGCTGTCAGTCCTCGGCATCGAGCGTCTGGGAATCGATGATCCGGTCGGAGCGGTGTCCGTCCATGGCGCAGCCGGCCTCTGGGGGCTCATCGCGGTTGCACTCTTCAGCCAGGATGCATCCCTGCACATCCAGGTCGTCGGTGCAGGAGCCATCATCGCTTGGACCTTCGGAGCGTCGTTCCTCGTGTTCAAGGTGATCGATCTCACCATCGGCATGCGAGTATCGCCCGACGAAGAGATCGTCGGTCTCGATCGTTCCGAGCACGGCGGGGATGCGTACCCCGAGTTCGTGTTCCAAGAACAGGTCGCAGACGCCCACGATCTCGACCCCGTAGGTGGCTGACACGCACAACAACGCGTTAGCGTCCCATACTCATGAAGATGCTGATCGTTGTAGCCGTCCTCGCACTCTCTGGTGCTGCATGCTCGGGCGGATCGCCTGACTCAGCATCGTTGCTGGGAAGCTGGGATGTCAACCGCGTTGCCGCTGCCTCCGGAACGCTCGAACCACCACTTCCAGGTACAACCCTCACTGCAACGATCACCGAGACCGAGATCAACGGGGAGAGCGGCTGCAACAGCTACATGGGCGCAGCCATCGTCGATGGATCGTCGGTGAGGTTCGGCCCACTTGTCGGAACGCTCATGGCCTGCGCGGACGCTGCAGTGATGCACCAAGAGCGTGCATTCACCACGCTGTTGCAGTCTGTTGACTCCTGGCAGAGGACGACCGACGGGATCGACCTCATAGCCGATGGCATCACCGTTGTCGAACTTGTCGAGGCCGATGCAGACCTGGCTGGTTCGTCATGGAACGTTGTCGCCATCAACAACCAGAAAGGCGGTGTACAGTCGATCGTTGCGGATTCTGGCCCTTCGCTGGTCTTCGATGAGGACCACGGCGTGTCCGGATCGACCGGATGCAACAACTATTTCGGAACCTATTCGTCTGACGGCGACACGCTCACGTTCTCTGGCCTCGGAGCGACAGAGGCATACTGCCAAGACACGTCTGAACAGGAGAGGTGGCTGCTCACTGCGCTCAGGAACGCTGCAACGTACACCGTTGACAGCCGAAAACTCGAACTCTTCGATGCGAACGGCAGCAGGCTCCTCACCGCCACGAGGTAGACACGAGGGCCGCACGGAGTCTCTCATACCCACCTGGTTGGCCGATGACGGATGGAACCGAATCCGAGTTCGTCACACAACGCGATGAAGGCATCGCGTTCGACACCCTTCCATGCCAGGTCGTCAACGGACTCCGGGATGTCCGCGTCTTTGCGCAGCGTCGCCAGGTCTCGGTAGAGCAGCGCATCCTGCATCGAATGCCGCAGCGTTGCCGCCAGCCTGGCCCCACCGCGCACCTGCACGTCCCAATCCCCCTCGGCAGGTGGCACATTCTCGATATGGCGATAGCGTGCAAGCACAGTGGCTGTCGACTTGGCTCCCCACCCTGGCAAGCCGGGGATACCGTCGGCAGCGTCGCCGACGAGGGCGAGATAGTCAGGAATCGACTCCGGGGCGACTCCGAACTTCTCCCAAACACCTGCAGCGTCGATGAACGCTGCCTTCCTTCGGTCATAGCCGACGATCTTCGGATCGCCGTACAGCTGGCACATGTCCTTGTCCGGGCTCATGACCACGACGCGCTCGACCTCAGGTGCGAACCGTGACGCTGCGGAAGCGAGCCCGTCATCGGCTTCCAATTCGATCATGGACCACACGACGATGCCGAGAGCTTCCATCGCTCTCTCTGCTACAGGGAACTGTGCATAGAGCTCACGAGGCGTTCCCTCACCTGTCTTGTACCCGTCGAACATCTCGTTGCGGAACGACTCGATCACCGAATCGAATGCCACGCCAACATGGGTGACACCGTCCTCGGCGAGAAGAGAGAGCATCGACGATACGAGGCCGTGCACAGCTCCGATCTCCCAGCCTTGCTCCGTTGTCCTTGGTGGAGCGCCGAAATGGGCGCGAAAGAGCTCGTACGTTCCATCCACCAGATGCACGATTGTCATGCGGTCAGCCTACTGAACGGCTAGCTTCCACACCATGGCATATCCACTCGTTTCCGCAGCACAGCTCAGAGTCCGCCTCGATGACAACGACCTGGTGGTCATCGACTGCCGATGGGACATCGACGACCCCGATGCGGGAAGAACCGCGTACCTTGCATCGCACATCCCGGGAGCCCGGTTCGTCGACCTCGAAGCCGACCTCTCCGACACAGCGGGGCGAGGACGCCATCCGCTTCCGACCCACGAGGCATTCGGTGCACTCTGTGGCAGCCTCGGGATCGATCGCAGCGTCCAGGTCGTCGCGTACGACGATCGAGGCGGCGCGATCGCTGCCAGGCTGTGGTGGATGCTCACGAACCAGGGACACCCCGAAGTCTCGGTGCTCGACGGCGGACTGGTCGCATGGGAGGCGATCGACGGCCCGATGTCCGGCGAGATCCCGGCAGTGGAACGGCGATCCTTCCCAACACGCCCATGGTGCGGAACGGTCGACCGCGACGAGGTGGCGGCGCGGCGCGACTCGGTGATCATCATCGATGCACGCTCACCGGAGCGCTATCGCGGAGACGAAGAGCCCATCGACCCCGTAGCTGGGCACATACCTGGATCGCTGTCGGTCCCCTATGAGAGAAACCTCAACGAGGACATGACCTTCAGGTCACCGGCTGAGCTTCGGCGGCATTTCGCTGCCACAGGAGTCTCCGAAGCAGCGGTTGTCATATCCCACTGTGGGAGCGGGGTCACAGCGTGCCACAACATCCTTGCGATGGTGCTCGCCGGGCTGCCGATACCCGATCTGTATGTGGGATCATGGAGCGACTGGTCGACTGCTGACATGCCGGTCGCCATAGGGAACAACCCAGGCTGACGGACGCACAACCGTCACAGGCCCCACACCTGTCTCGAGGTACCACCACGTGGAACGACACGAACCGAACATAGCAACGCGTATACACGGTCTCGACCGCCGATCGTTCGTGGTGGTCATCTCGTTCACCATGGCACTTGCCGCGCTTGCCATCGATACCACACTTCCCGCGTTCGCGACCATGCGTGACAACTTCGGCCTCGCACCAGGGTCGAGCGCTGTCGCCCCAGTCATCACCGCTTCGTTCGCGGGCCTCGCACTCGGGCAGCTCGCCTGGGGCCCACTCTCTGACGCCCTCGGGAGAAAGACCATCTTGTACCTCGGGATCGCCGTGTACATCACAGGAGCCGTTGGAAGCGCAGCCGCCCCCTCCCTCGGCGTGCTCTACCTGACCAGCTTCGTGACCGGCATCGGTGCTTCCGGTGCACGAGTCGTCGCTCTTTCGACGGTGCGCGACACCTTCGCAGCCGAGACGATGGCGAAGATGATGTCATACGTCATGATGGTCTTCTTGCTCGTGCCACTCATCGCACCAACACTCGGTGCAGCCATCCTCGCACTCAGCAACTGGAGGCTGATCTACGGCTTCATCGCAGCCGCAGGGTTCGCTGTCCTGATCCTCAATCACCGCCTCCCTGAAACCCTGCCCGCAGCGAACAGGATCCCGCTCCAGCTCGGCGACCTTGCGCGTGCAGCACGATTCGTCATCGCCAATCGGCTCACCGTGGGCTACACGCTCGCTCAGACTGCTGTGTTCGGCTTCTTCGCCTCGTACCTGGCATCGTCAGAGCTCATCATCAACAACGTCTTTGGGATGGGACGTTGGTTCACGGCCGTCTTCTCCGGATTCGCCGCACTCCTGGCTGTGGCGGTGTACGTGAACAACAAGCTCCTCAACACCCTCCAGCTCCGCACCCTCTTACGCATGGCGTTCGGTGGATTCACCGCCGTGGCGATCGCGTTCGCTGCGATGGCCCTCGCCACCGACGGAGTCCCCCCGTTCTGGTTGTTCGTGGCGATGCTCGCTCCGCTCCTCCTCGTCCAAGGCCTGCTACTACCGAATCTCAACGCTGCGGCACTCATCCCCATGGGTTCCGTCGCTGGCACGGCATCGGCGATGATCGGGATGATCTCGATCCTGGGCGGATCGATCATCGGATCGTTCATCGACAGGGCCTTCGACGGAACCATCATCCCGATCGCGCTGGGCGCGGCCATCCTTGGCGCTGTATCCCTCGGATTCGCCCTGTGGGCCGACAGGGTGTGGGAGGCCGAAACAGTCGTCCACGAGCTCGGTGAACGCTCCAACGTGCGCCGTCAGTAGTCTCCACGCCATGTTCCATATCGCTGCCTTCTACCATTTCGCAGCGCTCGATGACCCTGAAGCGGTTCGAGCGAACCTGCATCAGGTGTGCAGCGACAACGGTATCAAAGGAACGATCCTCGTTGCTGGCGAAGGCATCAACGGCACGATCGCAGGAACCGAATCGGGTATCGACACCGTGCTCGCGGTCATCAGGGACGATGAACGGCTTGCTGGCCTCCAAGAGAAGCGTGCGGTAGCGAACAGCGATCCGTTTCTCAGGCTCAAGGTCAGGCTGAAGAAGGAGATCGTCACCCTCGGTGTCGGCGAGGTAGATGCCGTGCATCACACGGGCAAGCGTATCCCGCCGGTTGCATGGAACGATCTGATCTCGGATCCCGATACCGTCGTGATCGATACACGCAACGACTATGAGTATGCCATCGGCACGTTCGACGGCGCCATCAACCCGCGAACCCGCTCGTTCAGAGAGTTCCCTGCGTGGGTTGCATCCCACCCGGAGCTCAAGGGAAAGCGTATCGCGATGTTCTGCACCGGTGGTATCCGCTGCGAGAAGGCAACGGCGTATCTCCGAGAGATCGGATTCGGCGAGGTCTACCAACTCGAAGGTGGTGTCTTGCAATACCTCGAGACCATCGAGGAACCCGCGAGCATGTGGGACGGTGAGTGCTACGTCTTCGACCGCAGGGTGTCGGTCGGACACCGGCTCGTTCCCGGAAATCGCGAGGTGTGCCCGAACTGCAACCGTGTCCTCGATGACGCACACCGAAGCGACGCCAAGTATCGGAAAGGGATCTGCTGTGGCCTGTGCCACACCAGTCTCACGCCCCGACGTGAGGCTCGATTCTCCGAGCGACAGCGCCAGATCGAGCTCGCTGAACAACGCGGAAGCAACCATCTTGGTGTGGGGCAAACGTGAAGAGGCTCGGCCTGCTCGGCGGTATGAGCTGGGAGTCGTCGATCGAGTACGAGCGTCTCATCAACACGGCAGTGCGAGAGCGCCTCGGCGGTGCTGCTTCCGCAGATCTCATCATCCGCTCGTACAACTTCGCTGAGATCGAGGCCCTCCAGGAGGTGGGAGCCTGGGAGGACCTCGGTCAACGGCTTGCAGCAGATGCGCACATGCTCGAAACAGCCGGGGCAGAGGCCATCGTGTTGTGCACCAACACGATGCACAAGGTCGCTGACACGATCACGGACCGTGTCGGCATCCCACTCATCCACATCGCAGATACCACCGCACGAGCGGTCATCGACGCGGAGATCGGCGCCGTGGGCATCCTCGGGACGCACTACACGATGGAAGAAGGCTTCTACATCGACCGATTGTCCTCCCACGGCCTCGACGTCATCGTCCCATGCGCCGAGGACCGAACGGTTGTGCACAGCGTCATCTTCGATGAACTCGTACGCGGCATCGTGGCGGATACGTCCAAACGCGCATATCTGGACGTGATCGACCGACTCGTCGCTGCTGGAGCAGGCGGCATCATCGCCGGATGCACCGAGATCGAACTGCTGATCACTCCTGACGACGTAGCCATCCCCTATTTCCCGACAACAGCCATACACGCGGCTTCAGCAGCAGCATTCGCTCTTTCGCCCTGAGGACGGCCGTGGAGCAGAATCTATGTGACCGATCGCTGTCGACACGCGTCATACTCATCGAGAACGCTATGCCACTACGCAACTCAAGGAGAGCGCCATGAGGGGAAACGAAGCAAGCTGGGACCGGATCGCACGAGTCGTACTCGGCATCGTCTTGATCGTCGCAGGCCTGGCCGTCGTCGACGGTACCGCTGGCTACATCATGGCAGCGGTCGGGCTCATCCCGCTCATCACCGGAACGGTTGGATGGTGCCCCATCTACTCGATCCTCAACGTGACGACCAAAGACGACTCGAACATCACCGCCTGAGGCGGGAGGCTGCCTCCATCCCGACCGGACCCCATATGGCAGAAGTGCTCTTCTTCACCGCGCCGTATTGCAGCCGATGTGCTGCCGTGCGGCCGACCATGGTCGAAATCGCGTCGTCCTTCGCTGACAAGGTCTCCTTCCTCGAGATCGACACATCGACGGACAGCTCAGCGACGAAGCTGCACAACGTGCGCGGCGTACCCACGGTCATCGCACTGTATGGCGACGAGGAACTCGGCCGGTTCGTCGGTACACGGTCTCAGGACGAGATAGCCCGCATATTCGCCATGGCATCCGCTGGTGAGCGAGTAGGCCACACGATCTCCCGGACCGATCGGATGCTCCGGATCGGCATCGCCCTTGTCTTCGCCTTCGCTGCCATCGCAACCGGCACCCCGATCCTGTGGGTGTTCGCAGTTGGCGCAGCCGTGGCCGCTATCTGGGACCTGGTCCGCACGTGACCTGCCATCGTGGCTAGCACACGGCCACATGCACGCCGTGACCAGGTGATCGCTTGGTCCTTTGTCGCTCTCCAGGCCGTGCTCCTCCTGGTGATCATCATCTTGCCCCGCAACACAGATTGGCAACCGACCAACTTCGCCCGCACCGTTGCCAACGCACTGTTCTTCACTGGAATCGCCCTCGACGCGTGGGCCTTCCTGTACCTCGGCAGAGGCCTCACGCCGTCGCCACTCCCGAATGGTGCGGGCAAGCTCGTGGTGAAGGGCCCATACGCCTTCGCCAGGCATCCCATCTATACAGGTGTGATCATCCTGAGCATCGGTATCGCCGTCTCGTCGGGGAACCTGTTCGTCGTCTTGGCAACGGCCGCCCTCACGGTGCTGTTCATGGTCAAGGCCCGATGGGAAGAGACGCACCTCGTCGCCACGTTCCCTGGCTACGCCCGCTACATGGAGTGCACAGGCCGCTTCCTCCCTTGCATCGGCCGACCATCTTCGTGACAACGGCTCCGTGGGCGAATGCCCACCATGCACACGCCTGCATTCAATACACTGCGGGACGATGGACGATGCAACGAAGCCACAACACCATCCCCACACACTGCGGGCACTGTTCGACGAGTTCGCCGATGCAACCTACACATTGGGGTACCGGATCCTCGGAGATCGCCATCTCGCAGAGGATGTTGTGCAGGGAACCTTCGTCACGATCATCCGTTCCCTCCCGTCGTACCGTGCAGAAGGATCGATCGGGGGATGGATCTACCGGATCGGCTACCGAGAGGCGATCGCGATCTCACGCAAACGCCGCGATGCCGTGATGGATCCTGCCAACGTAGCCTTCACAACGCTCGAAGCACCCGAATCTGTCGAAGGAGCGGTACTGCACTCAGAACTAGTGGCACACCTCGATGCAGCGATCCTCGGCCTGTCGGAACCTGTGCGCGCCGCGTTCACGTTGCGCGATATCCAGGGCCTGTCGACAAGGCAGGTGTCCGAGATCCTCGAGATCTCGGAGTCTGCCGTAAAGATGCGTCTCGCACGAGCTCGCGAAGCGCTACGGGTACAACTCAAGGAGTACATCACATGAACATCACCTGCAACCAACTCGATGTACTGCTCCCCGAGTTCCTCGATGGCACGCTCACTGCCGACGAGGAAGCCGCGGCCGCAGAGCACCTCGCAACGTGCAAGGCCTGCGCTCTCGAGATCGAACAGCTCGAAGGGGTCACCAGGCTGTACCGCGAGTACGGCGCTCTACGGCTCCCCGACGATGCCAGAGCTCGCATCCTTGCGGTACTGCACCTCGGTGATGACGCCGACGGGTAGGGAGCAGCGATGCCCAGTACGGTTACATCGAAACGATGCCTGGCTTCGATGCAGCTTTCCGGTACGCCGAATCCGACGGCCTCAGCCAGGCTCTGAGCCGACTTGTACGAGTGTGGCCAACGAGTGGTGCCACCCAAACCTGGAGTCACTACGGGATATGAGGAGCACCACTCGTGGGGTCATGGCCGACCTATCCGCAGCCGCCACCTCCGCCACCGGTTGCCACCACGGTTGCGGCTTCGCTTGGGAGCTGCACGGTTCCTGGGATCGCTACGTACGCGGGGGCCGATCCCGCCTCTCCCAACATCCACGCAGCAACCTCGTCGTGGTATGCGGCCACAGACGGTGGAGCGAGCGGTGTGTCAGCATCCGCATCCGCTCCCACGACCCACTCGGGCCAGATAGCGTCTGCGGAGAGGATCGTCTCCTGCCAGGCTTCAGACCCACCATCGAGCAGCATCGCGTTGAGTCCGTCCTCGCGCAGTTGCGCAACGAGATCCCTTCCTAGCGTGGAATCGCCATCGTCGACGATCACGAGCGGCTTGTTCTTGTCCGCTGGCGTGAGCACCTCGTCGAGTGCATCCACGACCGCGTCGTACTGCTGTCCGGTGTCGTCGTATCGGTGAACCGCGATGGCGCCCCGAACGGGAACGGCTGTGCGCTCCTCCTCGGGTCGAATGTCGACCGTGTGGCTGTTCTGTGGCTTCTCGTCTGCGATCCGATGGGAATCTGCAACGATCCACTCGGCAAGACTGAGTGGATCCACAGCGGGAACTGCTGCTTCGTCGACCGCTACGGGTGCCGCGACCTCAGAAGCGATCGCGAGCACCTCTGGCTCATGTCTTCCAACCTGGACAACGGCGAGGATCACGGCAGCAACGGCTGTGAGCCCGAGAGCGACCTTCGTAGCCTGCCCCATCGGTGGCTTCACGGGAGCGGGCCTCGGCTTCGCGCTGGCAAGCTCTTGAGGAGTGCGCAGCGAGAACCGCTGCTCGAAGATGTACAGATAGCGAAAACTCGCGAGCACGGCTGCGGTGATCCCGATCGCCCACACCCATGCGTACGGGCTCTCGACGAGGCTCATCACCCGCGCACTGCTCGGGAGATAGAAGCTCTGGAACCAGGACGCTTGCCCAGGACCGTCGAGGAACAGGGCGAATCCATAGATGCCGAGGACGATCCCGACAAGGAAGAAGAGGCCATCGAGCCTCCCGCGAACCATCGATACGACCGCTGTGCCCGGGCAGAACCCTCCAAAGTAGAAACCGATGCCAAAGAGGATGCCGCCGAGGAACATCGGCCACAGATACGTGGAACTCAGTTCGAGTGCGCCAAGGTCCAAGATGCCGACTGCACCGAGGATCTGTGCACCGATCATCGCCGTGAGGATCGCGGTGAACATGACCTTGTAGACCTGCCAGTCTCGCATCGTGAATACGGCTGTCAGCTTCTTGGCCGAACCGAATCCGGCGCGTTCGAGGAACCAGCCGAATGCCAGGCCCATGAGCGCTGCGAGGAGCAGGTACATGGACGGTGACGCCCCATGCAAGGGAACGAAGGGGAATGGAGCACTCATCGCCACACCTTCCTGAATGCGAGTGCGGCGGCGAACCCGCCGATGAACACGGCTGTGAGGAACAACCATGAGCCTGCAGAGAGCAGCGCAGCCTCAGAGAGGTGGTGCGATGTGCACCCTCGTGTGAGGCGGGTCGAGAACCCAACGATCATGCCACCGCCAAGAGCGAGGCCGAGACGCGTCTTGTTCGAGATCAAGCTGCCCTTGTCTATGCCGAACTTGATGCGCCCGGCAAGAAGCGCCGACAGGAAACCGCCGACGGCGATCCCGAACACCGCCCAGGTAAGCCAATAGTCCCAGAACCCTCTGTCGAGCACAGGGCCCCAGTAGACGTTCGACGCGACATGGTCAGGTGCGATCTCGGCAAGGCTGTAGGCACCGAGCCTGGAGAAGAACCCTGATGCTCCTGGTCCGTGGCCGAGCACGACGAAACCTCCAAGAACGGTCAATCCGAGTCCGATGCCCATGATGTACGGAGATCCGAACGGCTTCGGCGTTGCATCGTTCACGGCCTTGACGCCTCGTTTGACCCAACGGAAGAAGGTCCTCGGCAGCGCGTACTTCTCCTGGGGCCGTACCGGCTCACCCTCACCTACGTGCTCCTGATACCACTCGGCGTGGTGATGCTCGACATAGTCCTTGTCGACTTCACCCTTGATCATGCTCTCAAGCGCAGGCCGTTCCTCCTTGATGAGTGCGGCCATCGCAAAGTGCACGAAGAAGAAGGCGATGACGACACCCACCGTGAGGAGGTGAACCAACACGAGGGCACGGCCCAGGTTGCCGCCACCGGTGCCGTACCACATGAGCAAGCCGCTGGCTCCGATGATCGTCGCACCGACGAGTACGACGAATCCGAACGCCTTCTGGCCCGCGTTGTACGCACCCTGTGGCGGCAACTCGACGGTGGGGTCCACTTCGGCCTTCGGCCTGACCTTGAACCACTCGAAATCGTTTCGGGTTGGCTTGAGATCACGCAGGAACCGCAATGACAGCCCATGTGGATCCATGAGGAACGACACCACCATCACGGTGAACCAGACGATGCCCATGTACACATGGACATGGAGCAGGTTGCTCTCTCCTCCGAACAACCCGTTCATGGCTCGTACGTAGAAGCGCGGTCCGATCTGGTACCCGGAGTTGCTGATGATCGCTATACCCGTCAACCACAGGAACAGGAAACTCCCCGCGTTGAACCAGTGAACGATACGTTGCTGAATCGGGTGTTTGACCAGGTGTTCCTCAGACATGATCGTCTGCCTCCCCTGTATCTGTGGGTGTTTCAGTGGGTGATTGGCCTTCGGATGCGGATCCTGCCTCTTCTGTCGCCACACGTTCTTTGCGCTCCTGGAGCTTGCCGAGGCCGATCATGCCAGCCATGGCAACGGCGCTCGCCACACCAAGGGCGCCAACAGCCTTGCCTGCGCCGTTGCGCCACAGCGTGCTTGCTTTGCTCCCGTCGACCCGTGGCGGCATCTGCTGCTGAAGCAGCAACAGATCCTCGGGCAGACCGCTGAACACGAGGTTCGGGCCCGGGTTGACGTCGGCGGACACGAGAGTCATGACCTCGTGGCCCTCGTCGATGGCATCGACGTCGCCGACACTGATGACTCGCTCCTCGCCGTCGATCTCGACGACCTCGTAGAAGGTACGGGCTCCAGCGGGGCATACCTGGAAGCATGCGGGTGCTTGACCGTTCTGCACACGACCTTCGCACAGCGTGCACTTCTCGAGCTTCTTCGTGTCCGGTGCGACGTATCGCGCCTCGTACGGGCAGGCAGGGACGCACAAGCCGCAGCCGATGCAGAGGTCCTTGTCCACGAGCACACGCCCGTCGTCCGCTTTGAACGATGCCCCTGTGGGGCAGGCGTCCACGCAGGGCGGGTCGTCGCAGTGATGGCAGAGGTACGGCGCGAACGACGTATTGCCGCGTACCGTGTCGTCCGCTTCGAGGAACTTCACCCAGTTGCGGGCACTCGACGGGTCGAGATCGTTTGCGGTGATGCATGCAACCTCGCATGCTCGACAGCCGATGCACCGGGACATGTCGATACGGAATCTGAATGTCATCGTCACTCCCCCTTCACGCTGAGTTCGGCCGTACGAGTCGTACGAAGTTCACCCGCATGCCTGTTCCACCCGACAGCGGGTCGACGGCGTACTGGGTCATGAGCGCTGAGTCGTCAACGCCTCGTTTGTACGCATGGGTGAGCTGCCTGCTGTTGTGACCGAAGCCGTGGGTGATGTAGACCGCGTCGTCGCTCATGCGGTTCGTCACCTTCAGCCGGACGGGCCCTTGCCGCGCCCCGTCCTGGTTGATGAGCTCGACCCACTCCTCGTCCTCGACACCGTATCCAGATGCCGTCGCAGGTGATACCCATACGGAATTCTCCGGATCGCGGCCGTGGAGGATGGGCGTGTCCTGGGTGCGGCCGAAGCTATGCACCGGGGACCGGCCATAGAGGAGTCGAACATGGCCAGGTGGAGCAACGAGCGGCCGGTAGTACGTCGGTAGGGGCTCGTACCCCGTTGGATCGTCACCCGCGGCGACTTTCTCCAGCCAGACCTTTTCGAGATCGGGCGAGTAGAGCCGGACCTTGCCGCTGCCTTCGTCTCCCCGAAATGGCGGGAAGTCGAGCGTGGCACCCGCCCGTCCGCTGCCATCCTCACCGAGGCCGTGGCCTTCGCGGTAGATGGGCCTGCCTTCATTGAGGATGACGTAGCCTTCCTCCACGAGCGTGTCCCAGTCAACGATGCCGTCGTCGGGGTTGGTCTCGTTCAAGTGATCGATCGTTGCGTGGGCGAGTTCTTCGACCGAGTCCCACAGCCAGTACTTCTCCAAACCCAGCTCTGTCCCGATGTCACGGGCGATCTGCGCTTCAGGTCGGCACTCGCCGAGCGGCTCGGTCGTCTTCTGCATCACCGCGACGAACGGATCCCTGCTGTAGCTGGCACAGAGATTGTCCGCACGTTCGAGGTACGAGGTCGCCGGGAGAAGCACGTCTGCGTACTTCGTGATCTCGGTGGGAAGCACGTCTACGACCACAACGAATTCGAGGGCTTCCAGCGCCTGAATCGTCTCTTGCTGCGCAGGCAACGACGTGATGAGGTTCGTCCCGACCACCACCCACGCCTTGATCTTGCCGTCGATAGTGGCCTGGCGTATCCCGTTGACGTTGACACCGAGCGGAAACGGATACCCGGGGTCGCGTCGATCTGCGAGTTTCGGATAGTCGGGCATTTCAGGGAACACCTCGGCAGGGTGGGCGATGTGCGCCTTCTGCGGCAGGTAGTAGCCGCCACGGGATCCCCATGCTCCGGTGATCGCGACGAGGATCGCCATGGCACGGGCCCGCTGGGTGTCGTCGCCGTACCACACCGTATGACGCCCAGGGTGGACCGCCAGGTGAGATCCTGCTTCACCGATCATGCGGGCGGAAGCTTCGATCTCTTCTGCCGTCAGCCCCGTCTCGTTGGAGGCCCATTCCGGAGTGGCTGTGGCAACGTGCTCACTCAGCAGGTCGAACCCTTCCGTGTACTCGTCGACGAACTCCTGGTCGTAGTGTCCGTCACGGATGAGGATGTGCATCCACGCAAGCAGGAGCGCGATGTCGGTACCAGGCCGTATCTGCAACCAGATGTCTGCTCGCAGCGCTGCCGTCGAGCGCCTCGGATCGACAACGATGAGGTTGGCTCCGTTGGTCGTCGACGTCACCAGTTCTTGAACCTGCAGGTTGTGCATGTTCTCGCCGAGATGGGAACCGATGAGCACGAGGCAATCAGTGTTCTCGATGTCGACGGGTTCGGGGGACTTCAGCGCATGTCCGAACGTGAGCTTGTAGCCGACTTCGCGGGGCGCCTTGCACTGGTCGTACGCTGGATGTGCATGGTGCGGCGTCCCAAGTGCTGAGGCGAGGTGCTCGAAGTGTGCCTCAGCCGCACCATGGGTGAGGAACGCAACGGCTCCCGGCCCATCTCGTTCGATGATCTCTGCGAGCCTGCTACCGATCTCTGCGTTCG
Source organism: uncultured Acidimicrobiaceae bacterium (assembly GCA_964383515.1). Lineage (GTDB taxonomy): Bacteria > Actinomycetota > Acidimicrobiia > Spongiisociales > UBA5794 > JAMBLL01. Next base: position 1,228 of record CAYLIR010000012.1, on the reverse strand, counting down.
CCTCGTCCCAGCTGGTATCGCGGAACGCGGCCTCTCCGCGTTCGCCAGTGCGGATCTGCGGCTTGAGGAGGCGGTTCGAGTCCTCGTAGAAACCGATGCCTCCCACGCCGCGGGGGCAGAGCTTTCCTTCACTCAGCGGATGGCCGGGGACAGGGCTGATGTGGAGCGGCGTGCCGTCCTCACCGATCTCGACGTTGATCCCACACTTCCAGAAACACACACCGCAGACAGATCGCACCGCGCTGACCGACTTCGGTGGGAAGAAGCGGGGATGCTCTATCTCCGTGACAGTGTACGCCTGGGCGGGTTGCCCATCGAGCAAGACACCTGCCGCGACGCCGGCAGAACCAATGAGACCATACCGGATGAACTCGCGCCTGGTGTGAACCTTGGCACTCATGGTGACTCCTATTCGAGGTGTTACAGATTAGGTTAGTCACTGACTACTTATATACGTAATACGCCATAGACGTTCCCAGGAGGCGGGATCTGTGTGCTCGAGAACCTCGCGTGCGAAGCGGGCGCGCACAGCACCGAACGCCACCGACATCGCCGAGGAGATGCAGGCTCTGCGTGCTGCCAGGAGGCTCAGGAAGTGACTGCAGGAACGTCCGGGGACAGATTGCGGCCCAAGAACGCAACGATGTCGCCGATGTACGGTGTGAAGGGCGCGAGGTCACTGTGGCCTGCCCCGGGCACGACGATCACCTCGGCGTCGCCGTGTGCATCCGCGAGTTCGTGCAGGTTCGCTATCGGCACCACATCGTCTTCGTCCCCGTGCACGAGCATGAGCGGGATGTCTACAGAAGCCACTCGAAAGCGTGGAGCGAACTCATCGAAGCGATACCCGATCGTCCGCTGCACCACAGCGAGGATCGCCCGCACCACCGGTTCGGGAAACGGCATCTGATCGTGCATCATCCAGTAGAATTTGCTAAGAAGTATTCTGTAGTAGGATTTGATATTAACAAGCATAGAGTAGATGGACTTAACAAAGGACATGACTTTACTCTTGAAGTGGAAGATGAAGACCTTCAAGGAATCCTTCGTCATTTCGACCGTAGTGGAGAAATCTCACCGAAAGGGCTAGAACTAAGTTCAAACCTTGAAGACATTGCAGATTGCAACGTGTACATAGTTACAGTTCCAACTCCTATCGACGATTACAACGCACCAGATCTTAAACCTTTATTGGGAGCTTCAGCTACAGTTGGTTCTGTTCTTAGCG
>CAYLIR010000011.1:0-15420 GCA_964383515.1 uncultured Acidimicrobiaceae bacterium | reverse complement strand
GTTTATCCTTCTGTTTTGAATTCGTTTTTTGTTTGTTTTTATAAATATAATAAAAAATTAAAAAGACAGCATTCAAATACTTATACTGGTGCTACTACCATTTAGGCAAGTCTGGTGTATTTGTGCAACAGCAAGGCTACGCCAGCTCAATTACCTGAGTCGTATTTGAGGGTGAAACACAGTTTCTACTAACTCGATCGGGAGGGCGATGCCGACGATCAGGACGGCGATGGGGATGAGCCAGACACCGGAGACGAACGTCGTCATGCGGTCGGCCGCAACGGCGACCGCTATGGCAAGGAACAGGACACCGAACGAGAACGACAGCGGGTCGAATCCATGGCGCTTCATTCGTCGACTCCTATCTTCCGAACGGTCTCGTGAAACGTTGACTCGGCAATCTGCTCGATCGCGATCTCACCCACGCCGACACTCAGATCGAGTTCGAGGGAATAGGGCTCAACACCGAGCTCAAGCACCTCGTCCATGCCAAGGCCCGTGTCGTATCGGAAGGCCTCCCACGGGTATGCGCCGCCCCATCGATCGTCTTGTGTATCTGGCACAACGACGACCGAACTGCAATGCTCTGGATCGATGGCGGTCATCAAGCACTCCTCAAGTGCTGCAGCGTCTTCGGAACTCAGCGGCACATAGTTCTCCACGGGCATGACATAGGTCGAGAGGTAGCCAGCCTTGACGTTGGCGTTCACGACGACACCCGTCCCTATGGGAACCTTGACGACGAGTTGCCCAACCCCGACAGAGGCATCGATCTCACCGATACGGTCGAGCTCATCAGGCTGGAGATCGGTGAGGTCGATGACGAGGTGCCCAACTGCCAGCTCGTGGGGACCGCTCGCCTGCTCGAGTGTCTGGACCCGGTGCTCAACGGATCCCACCGTCCAGGTGGCTATCTCTGGAAGCACGCCTGCGATAGCGACGAGCGGCATCACGAGCAACCCGACGAGGACAAGCCAGCGGGCTCTGCCAAGCCACGTTCCCACGATCAGGCCACCGCCGACGATCGCCAGAGCAACAACGGGGTATGCCACGGGCTGAAATCCGACCCATCCTGCGACGTCAGCGAGTGCCATCACCGCGATGGCGATCAGTACGACCGCCATCGTCAGCCGGCCAAGCATCGACCGCTCGCGCCTCGGCTTCGGGCGGCGTTCCTTCTTCTTGACCATCGCTGGTGCGGCCGTCGACGCCTCCAAGAAAGGGGCTGCTCCGGCCATGCCTCCTTCGTCATCGGATGGCTCGGCATCGTCAGCCGAGCGAGGAAGATGGATATCGCCCCGATAGAGCAACACCCCGATGATCGTGAGGGCAGTGGCTGCTATGAGAGAACCCGAAACGTCTGCAACCTGCGTGAGGACGATGATGCCCGCGAGTGCAAGGAGCAGAACACCGAACACGGCGCCAACGTCGGAAAAGTCGATGCCATCGACCCACGATGCCCCGAGGGATCCGTCGTCGCGTTCTTTGGGGAGCAGCGCCCAACCGACGATGTACAGGAACACGCCGGCAAGCCCGAAGAACGACAGGATGATGAAGGCCCACCGGAACCACCATGGGTCGATGCCGAAATGCTCGCCAAGACCTCCAGCAACGCCAGCGAAGATCCGTTCGTCATAGGAACGCCTGATCGTTGTTCGCGAAGATGGTGTCTGCGTCATGTCCCTATCGTCTACCAGAGTCGGCTGAATGGCAATCGGGGGCCACCCCCGACTTCTCTGAGGTATCAGGGACGCGTCAGGGTCGTCCCTAGTTGTGCAATGACGGATCGTGTGACACCATTGAGGGCGTGACAGCGACAGCCCAGCAGCGGGCAATCCCATGGCCGTTCCTACGCTCACCGGACGAACGACTCATCACCGGTGTAGCCGGAGGGATCGGTGCGCGGCTCGGTGTCCGACCCGTGTACGTGCGCGCAGCGTTCGTCGCCACTTCCCTTGCACTGGGCACAGGGCTGTTCGTGTACGTCATCGCCTCTCTCGTCGTCCCCGCCGCAGAATCCCACATCACACCAGCCACGACAACCGCACAGCAGAAGATCGGGATAGCAGCGCTCTTCCTCGCTGTGCTGTTCCTTCTCCAGTCCGTGGGGATGTGGCTCGGTGCGGTGACGTGGCCGCTCATCGTCGCCCTCTTCGGACTCGCTGTCGCGATCGACACCACCGACTTCAACTACGAGCGCTCCCTCGAAGGTGTGATGGGGACGAAACGCCGCCCCTGGTGGCTCGTGGTCGCCGGCCTCGCAATGATGGTCCTCGGCTTCGCGATCGTGCTCACGTACCTCGACGCTCTCCAGCGAGCAGGCGCGCTCGTTGCAGCGGTGCTGCTCACGGCAGCTGGATTCCTCATCGTCGGCGGACCGTGGATGTGGAGCATCATCGAGGACCTGCGCACCGAACGCACAGCGCGGATTCGCTCCGAGGAGCGGGCGGAGATGGCTGCCCACCTCCACGATTCGGTTCTCCAGTCCCTTGCGCTCATCCAGCGCACAGACGACCCCAAGAAGATGGTCACCCTTGCCCGTGCCCAAGAGCGCGATCTGCGCGCATGGCTCTACGACCCCGAAGCTGGCGACGTCGACACGTTGCGCGGTGCACTCACCGCAGCTGCGACCCATGTCGAACAGGCACATGACACACCCGTCTTCGTCGTGGTTGCCGGAGATGCTCGTCTGAGCCCATCACGTCAGAAGGCCCTGGTTGGCGCAGCGACTGAGGCGATGATGAACGCAGCCGAGCACTCCGGAGCGGCGAAGGTGTCGGTGTTCGCCGAGGCCGTTCCCAGTGGTGTCGATGTGTTCGTAACGGACCAGGGCGTTGGGTTCGACCAAGAGGCAGTCGAGGACGACCGCAAGGGGATAGCAGAGTCCATCCGTGCACGCATGGTTCGCAACGGCGGTACCGTGACCATCGAATCTGCGCTCGGCTCCGGGACCGACGTACATCTCCACATGCCTCAGGAGCCAGCATGACCTCCGTCTATCTGGTCGACGATCATGCCCTGTTCCTTGCTGGCGTCAAAGCTGAACTGCACGATGACTTCGACGTGCTCGGCGCCGTAGGCGATGTCGACAGAGCCATCGACGCTATCAGGACAGCGAAGCCGGACGTCGTCCTCGTCGATGTCCACATGCCGGGTGGCGGTGGTGTCACGGTCGTCAAGAACGCCATAGAGACGAATCCCGACACGCGGTTTCTCGCTCTTTCCGTATCGGACGCACCCGAGGACGTCATCGGGATGATCCGGGCCGGTGCACGCGGCTACATCACGAAGTCGATCGCACCGGGTGAGCTCAAAGACGCGATCACCAGGGTCGCAGCAGGCGAAGCGGTGTTCTCCCCCTCCCTCGCTGGCTTCGTGCTTGAAGCGTTCTCACGGGTAGTGCCCATAGAAGAAGATCCCGAACTCGACCAGCTGACACCCCGAGAGCAGGAGGTTCTCCGCCAGATCGCCCGCGGCTACCAGTACAAGCAGGTCGCCACGCGTCTGTCGATCTCCACCAAGACGGTCGAGACGCATGTGTCGTCGGTGCTGCGCAAGCTCCAACTCTCGAACCGCCACGAACTTGCCCGCTGGGCCTCAGACCGCCGCATCGTCTGATCCTTTGGATCTTGGCGCATGCGCACCGCATCGACGCCAGAACCCGAGTAGTAGTCTCAAAGGACGGTTCGGGAGGAGGTGAGATGAGCAGGCACACGAAGCGATTGACGACGCCGCTCGTGCGTGTCGACGGAGACCTGGTCCCGACGACCTGGGACGTCGCCCTTTCGAGGGTCGCTGCAGGTTTCCGCGATGCACCGCCGGGGGCGACCGGCATGTTCTCGTGCTCGAAAGCGACGAACGAGATGAACTACATCGCGCAGAAGTTCGCCCGGACGGTCCTCGGCACGAACAACGTCGACAGCTGCAACCGAACCTGACACGCTCCCTCCGTCGCCGGTCTGGCGGCAGTGCTCGGAGCAGGTGGTGGCACCTCTGCATACGAAGAGATCGAGTCCACGGACCTCATCGTCCTGTGGGGATCGAACGCGCGCAACGCCCATCCGATCTTCTTCCACCATCTTGCCAAGGGGGTCCGCAGCGGCGCCACGATGTACGCCATCGATCCACGTCGCAGCGAGTCTGCAGCGTGGGCAGATGTGTGGCTCGGCATCGATACGGGTTCGGACATCGCCCTCGCGAACGCCGTTGCGCGGGAGATCATCCACGCGGGTCTCGCCAACACGGAGTTCATCGCACACGCAACGTCGGGATTCGACCAGTTCGCTGCACACGTCGAGCCATTCACCCTCGAGTGGGCCGAAGAGATCACCGGTGTACCCGCTGGAGCCATACAGAGCTTCGCCCACGACTACGCCACAGCTCCGTCCGCCCAACTGTGCTGGACGCTCGGGATCACCGAGCATCGCAACGCGACAGACAACGTGCTCTCGCTCATCAACCTGGCGCTCCTGACCGGGCACATCGGGCGCTATGGCTCAGGGCTCGTGCCGATCCGCGGACAGAACAACGTCCAGGGCGGCGGTGACATGGGTGCGCTCCCGAACAAGCTTCCCGGCTTCCAGGACGTTGCAGATGACACACTCAGGCACAAGTTCGAGGCAGCATGGGGAGCCACGATCCCCGCAGACAACGGCCTCCATGTCACACAGATGTTCGACGCTATGGAGAGCGGGGACATCACCACGATGTACATCCTCGGTGAGAACCCCGCACAGTCCGAAGCTGACTCCGCACGCACCGTTGCCCTCCTCGAAGGGCTCGACCACCTCGTCGTGCAGGACATCTTCTTGACCAAGACCGCGATGCTCGCAGACGTCGTCCTCCCAGCTGCGGTTGGCTGGGCCGAGACTGAGGGCACCGTCACATCGAGCGAACGGCGCGTCCAGAGGATCCACAAGGCGCTCGAGCCACCCGGAGAGGCCAAGGACGACATCGAGATCATGATGCTCCTGGCTCGGAAGCTCGGCCACGAGTGGCCAGAACAATCAGCTGAGGAGATCTGGGACGAGCTGCGATCCCTCAGCCCGATGCATGCTGGGATGTCCTATGAACGCATCGAGACCCTTGGCGGCCTTCAGTGGCCGTGCCCGACGGAGGATCATCCGGGCACGCTGTTCCTCCACGGATGGTTGTGGGAGGAGCCCCTCCCCCGAGATCCTGCCCCGTTCTCCATCGTCGATTGGGTTCCGCCGGTCGATCCCCTCGACGACGACTTCCCTGTGCGCCTCACGACGGGGCGACGCCTCGACGGGTACAACACGGGTGTGCAATCGAACCGTTTCCGCTCCCCGATCCGCCACGGTGCGGTCATCGACATGTCCCCCGAAGAGGGCGCGGCTCTCGGAATCGACGAGGGAGACCGCGTCAGTGTGACGTCGCGACGCGGGAGCATCGAGGTAGCGACGAGGTTCACGACCGGCCTGCGCAAAGGACTCGTCTTCATGGCGATCCACACACCAGACGATGCGGACGTGAACGCGCTCACACTCGACGCGTGGGACCCCAAGTCCGGGACCGCAGAGTTCAAAGCGACCGCGGTACGGCTCGAACCGGCCACAGGGAACTGAGGACATCATCGACTACGCGACCACGACAGACGAACCGACAGCAGCAGAGCGAGCGGCGGTAGAGCGGGTGCTCGGGACACCGGACTCGGTGCACGCGGGAGCTGCCGAGCGCTCTGACAGCGACGACCACGTCGCGTACGGTGGGTTCCACTATGCCAACGAACGCAGGCATCTCCTCCTCCCTGCGCTCCACGAAGTCCAGTCCGCTATCGGCTGGGTGAGCCACGGGGCGCTCAACTACATCGCACAGCGGCTTCCAGTGCCTCCCGCAGAGGCCTACGGCGTTGCAACGTTCTACGACCTCATCGCCACAGAACAACGGCCTCCACGAGTCGCCTATCTATGCGACGATATCGCGTGCAAGGCCAGGGGTGTCGATGCCACGCTCGCTGAGCTCACCGAACGCTTCGGGAAGCCGGGTGATCGGATCGGGAACGGCATGTGGCGCCGTTCGCCGTGCCTCGGCCAGTGCGAGAAGGGATCGGCTGCCTTCGTACAGGTTGCAGGCGGAGACGACGTTGTCATAGCGCCGGTCACCGCCGGACAGGTCATCGACGTCCTCGCTGTGGATGAGCCACGTTCCCAGGTCGCACCGACCGAAGTCACACAGGCGATGACCCTGCTTGCAACCACAGCGCGATCGCTCGAAGCATTCCGCGCCGCAGGCGGGTACGAAGCGCTCACCCACGCGTTGTCCATCGGCAGGCAGGCGGTCCTCGCCGAGGTGGAAGCGAGCAGACTGCGCGGCCGGGGTGGCGCCGCGTTCCCCGCAGGTATCAAGTGGAACGCTGTGGCAGCGCAGGACGGGCCGAAGTACGTGATCTGCAACGCAGACGAGTCCGAGCCCGGCACCTTCAAGGACAGGGTCCTCATGGAGGGAAACCCGTTCGGCCTCATCGAGGCGCTGACGATCGCCGCATATGCGGTGGGGGCCAGCTACGGGTACATCTACATCCGCGGCGAATACCCTGATGCATATGCCATCGTGGGGCAGGCACTCGGCGAAGCGCGAGCGGCAGGACTCCTCGGTGACAACGTCGCAGGTACTGGCTTCTCCTTCGACATCGAACTACGCAAGGGAGCGGGCGCGTACATCTGCGGCGAAGAAACGGCTCTCTTCAATTCCATCGAAGGGTTCCGTGGCGAGCCCCGCCAGAAGCCACCGTTCCCGACCCAAGCTGGGCTCTTCGGCCGGCCCACGCTCGTCAACAACGTCGAGTCCCTGATGAATATCCCGATGATCGTCCTCGACGGAGGCGCCGCATTCGCCGATATCGGCACGAGCGAGTCCACAGGCCCCAAGCTGTTCTGTGTGTCAGGGAACGTGCAGCGCCCGGGCGTCTATGAGGTCCCGTTCGGGGCAACGACGAGGGACCTCGTCGGCATGGCTGGAGGGGTAGACGGTGAAGTGGCTGGTGCTCTCATCGGAGGCGCTGCGGGCTCGTTCGTCACCGCAGACGACTTCGACCTGCCGCTCACGTTCGAAGATACCAGCGCTCACGGCATCGGCCTCGGTTCGGGCGTCGTCCTCGTGTTCGACACCGACACGGATCTCTGCGACATCGTCCAGAGGATCGCCCATTTCTTCGCTGAGGAATCATGTGGCGTCTGTGTGCCGTGCAGGGTCGGGACCGTCCGCCAGGAAGAGGCCCTGCTACGGATCGGGGCGGGCGCGGCCGACCTCGACCACGAGCTGGGCCTCCTTGCCGACCTCGACGCTGTCCTGCGCGACGCATCGATCTGCGGCCTCGGCCAAGCCGCATCTGCAGCCGTCCAGTCTGCACTGTCGATCGGGCTGATCGGGAGGCGACAATGAAGGAAACGGCTGTGTCGATGCCCGCGTCGCTCATCGAGATCACGATCGACGGCCGTTCGGTGACCGCCCCTGAGGGATCGACGATCCTCGAGGCCGCCACCTCCGCCGGTGTGATGGTGCCGACCCTGTGCTACCTCGAGACGCTCGCTCCGTTCAACTCGTGCCGGGTATGTGTCGTGGAGGTCGAAGGGTCACGCAACCTCGTCCCTGCATGCTCGCGCGAGATCGTCCCGAACATGAAGATACAGACAGAGTCAGAACGAGTGCGGGCTGCCCGCAAGACCGTGTACGAGCTGCTCGCCTCGACCGTGGACATGTCGCTCGTCGACGAAGCAGCCAGGGACGCCATGGAGCGCTATGCCGTCGATCCGCACCGGTGGGGTGGCTGGGCACGTGAGCATCGCGATGTCACGATCGAAGACGACCTCTACGTGCGAGACTACGACAAGTGCATCATGTGCTACCGCTGCGTTGCGGCATGCGGGCCGGATGCACAGAACACCTTCGCCATCGACATCGCGGGGCGCGGGCTGTCGGCAACGATCTCGACGGAGTTCGGTGTCACACTGCCGGAGTCTGCATGCGTCTACTGTGGGAACTGCGTGGGCGTGTGCCCAACAGGCGCCCTCATGTTCACGACCGAGTACCGCATGCGCGAGGCGGGAACCTGGGACGATTCCGCCCAAACGGTGATCCGAACGGTCTGCTCGTACTGCGGGGTCGGATGCAACCTCGACCTGCACGTCCAGGACAACCAGATCGTCAAGGTGACCTCGCCTGTCGACCACAGCGTCACTAGCGGGCATCTCTGTATCAAAGGGCGCTTCGGGTACACGTACGTGCATACCGAAGACGAAGCCTGACAGGAAGTGCCACCCGTGGCAGAGCCCAGCACACCCGATGAGGACGGTCGCCGCACCGTTGTACGCTTCACAGGGTCCGAGCGCCGAAAGGTCGAAGACGAACTGGTGTCCGAGTCACCCGTCGAGTTCCGCCTGCACGGTGTTCCGGTGGCGGTGCTGATGCGCACACCTGGCAACGATGCGGAGCTCGGCCTCGGCTTCGCCATCACCGAAGGCATCGTCGCCGGACCCGACGAGCTCGACGGCGTGACCCGCATCGGCGGTTCCTCTGACGGGGATCGCTACGCGATCGATCTCGCCGAAGGCGTCATCGTCGACCCAGAACAGTTCGCACGGAACTTCTTCACATCGTCGTCGTGCGGCGTCTGCGGCAAAGCATCCATCGACGCGGTGCGTATCGCGGCACGCTCCATGGCACCGGGACCGAACGTGGCACGATCCGTGGTCGCCGGCCTACCCGCAACGATGCGATCGAGCCAACCTGGGTTCGCGACGTCTGGAAGTGCACACGCGGCAGCGGCGTTCACCAGTGACGGCGAACTCGTCGCCCTTTTCGAAGACATCGGCAGACACAACGCCGTGGACAAGCTCGTTGGGCATCTTGCGCGCCAGAGCTGGCCGCTGAGCGATGTCATGCTCTTTGTCTCTGGCAGGGTGAGCTTCGAGATAGTGCAGAAGGCCGCTGTTGCGGGCGTCCCGATCGTCGGTGGCATCTCTGGGGCTTCCGACCTTGCCGTCGACCTCGGCAACGAGCTGGACATGACCGTGTTCGGATTCGTGCGCAACGACGGCTTCAACGTGTACTGCGGTGCCGACCGGATCGTCTGAGCGCGTCCTGGAGGTCAGCCTGCGTGTTGACGTTCACGAAGACCGCATCGTCGATCCCCAGGAGCTCTTCGACGTCGACGGCGGCAAGCAAGTTCTCCATGGAACGGTCCTTGCCCTCGACGCGATCGCGCACGAGCGGCCCGAGCCCGCTCCCGTACACCGCACACAACGGCTGGATTCTTCCAGCCGCCACCGGCACACGCGCCGACATGGACACGACCTCAGGATCGGCGATCCTGCGGACGGTCGTGGCATCAACGAACGGCATGTCCACAGCAAGGAGGAACACGTTGCGGCCTTTCGCGACCCGGAACGCTGAGTCGAGGCCACCGAGTGGACCGAGACCAGGAACAAGGTCGGCAACAACGCTCGCCCCGACAGGCGCATAGTCACCTCCGGACACAACGACTGAAGCGAACACGGTCGACGCGACAGCGACCGACCGTTCGAGCAAGGTTGAACCGCCGAACCGTATGGATGCTTTGTCCTTCCCCATCCTTGTCGAAGCTCCCCCAACGAGGACAACTCCGAGTGTGTGCTCGATCATGGCCCCATTCTCCCTCATTCTCCGCTGTTCCGTACATCGTGAACAGCGATGATCGCCTGTGTCACAAGGCCTAGGTACCTCGCCGAGCATCGCTACCGTGATGGTCATGCGCACAGACCTAGAAATCGCCAGAGCAGCAAACCTTCGACCGATCACCGACGTGGCAAGTGACATGGGCATCCCCGATGCCTACATCGACCCGAGGGGCGAGGGCGTGGCAAAGATCAGGCTTGGCGTCCTAGATGCGATGGGCGACCCGCGCGCCAAGTACATCCTGGTGACCGCTGTCAACCCAACCCCGTTCGGTGAAGGGAAGACCACGGTATCCGTCGGCCTCGCCCAGGGCTTCAAGCTCCTCGACGAGCTGGCCGTGTTGACGCTTCGCCAGCCTTCGCTCGGCCCCACCTTCGGTATCAAGGGCGGTGCCGCTGGTGGTGGCTATTCACAAGTCGTCCCGATGGAAGAGATGAACCTGCACCTCACCGGCGACTTCCATGCGATCACGGTTGCGAACAACCTTCTCGCTGCCCTCATCGACAACCACATCTATCAGGGCAACCAGCTCTCGATCAACGTCAAGCGCGTCACCTGGCGCCGTGTCATGGACGTCAACGACAGGGCCCTGCGCCACATCGTCGTCGGTCTCGGGTCGACGCTCGACGGCATCCCCCGCGAGGACGGCTTCGACATCACCGCTGCATCGGAGCTCATGGCGATCCTCGGCCTGGCGACGAGCCTCAAGGACCTCAGACAACGCCTCGGCAGGATCGTGATCGGCTACGACAGGCACAAACAGCCGGTCACGGCTGAGGACATCAAAGGCGCCGGCGCCATGGCTGTGCTGCTCAAGGATGCCCTCAACCCGAACCTGCTCCAGACACTCGAAGGCACACCGGCGATCGTCCACACAGGCCCGTTCGCCAACATCGCCCATGGCAACTCGTCGATCGTTGGCGACATGATCGGCATCCGCGGCGGCAAGTATCTGATCACCGAGGCGGGCTTCGGCTCCGACGTGGGTGCTGAGAAGTTCTTCAACATCAAGTGCCGCGTATCGGGGCTGTCACCGGACGTCGCGGTCATCGTTGCCACCGTGCGTGCGCTCAAACTCAACTCGGGCAAGTACAAGGTTCGCGCAGGCAAGCCACTGCCGCCAGAGATGATCCAGGAGAATCCCGACGATGTGATGGCCGGAGCGGACAACCTGCGCAGGCACATCGCCAACATCCGCCTCCATGGGGTCGTACCGGTCGTTGCCGTCAACAGGTTCCCCACAGACCACCAGTCAGAGCTCGAAGCGATCGGAGCCATCGCAGATGAAGAGGGCACGGCATGGGCGATCGCGGACCCGTACAGCGGTGGTTCCAAAGCCATGGTCGACCTTGCTGAAGTCGTCCGAGACGCGGCCAACGAAGGATCGAACTTCGCTCCGCTGTATCCCTCGGATATGAGCCTGCGAGACAAGATCGAGACAATCGCAACGAAGGTGTACGGTGCAGACGGCGTCAAGTACGACATGAAAGCGTCGAGACAACTCGATAGCTACGAGGAGCTCGGCTACGGGGAGCTGCCGATCTGCATGGCCAAGACGCAGTACTCGTTCAGCCACGACCCGAAGCTACTCGGCGCACCGACGGGATGGACACTGCCGGTGCGCGAGGTGCAGCTCATCGCCGGTGCCGGTTTCATCCTGCCGCTGACCGGTTCGATCAACCGCATGCCCGGCCTCGGACTCCACCCTGCAGCGCATTCGATCGACCTCGACGAAGACGGGAACGTCGTCGGGCTCAGCTGAGCCGCGACGGCCTCAGATCCGTACGGTTCGGGCCTTCCCTACCGCCGCGTATCGGTCAGGTACGCAGGTGAGGATGATCACTTGGCAGGTGTCTGCCGCACTCGATATGGCTGCCCCCATGAGATCGAGCCGTTCGGGATCCGTCCAGCCGAGGGCGTCATCGAGCACGACTGGGACACCGCCCTCGTCGGACACGAGCCGTGCACAGGCAAGTCGGGACAATACGCCGAGCTGCTCCTGAGCGCCCGTGGAAAGCTGGCTGAACGCGAGCGTTTCACCTTCGAGCGTCCTCGTTTCGATGGACAGATCCTCGTTCATGCTGACCGCGAACGTGGAGCCGAATACGATCCTGCCGAGACGCTCGATCTCGTTGCGGAACGGTTGGATGTAGCGCCGATGCGCCGTCGCGCGGTGCTTGTTGAAGGTGTCACGCAGCACCGCGGCCGACTTCGCGCGACGATCGAGAGACTCGTACCGTCGCTCGGCTTCGACGAGCCGCGTCTCGGCCTCGTCAAGGAGCTTGGCTGGCCCACGTTCGGTCTCGAACGTGAGCTTGAGGGTACGCTCCTTCTTTCGCTGGACGACCGCAGCGAGCTCTTCGCGGCGTCGTTTGGTGAGCTCCTGAGCGTTCGCAACCAAGGTATCGAGTGTCTCGGCATCGAGATCGCGTAGCTGCATGTCACAGTCGGCGATCGCCCGCTTCGCTGCTGCAACCGCATCGGCTGCTTCCTCCGCTGCCGCATAGATCGCATCGTCTTCGTGTTCGGCCCTTGCCGCATCGAGCAATGAACGTGCAGATGCCACGGCGTTCCTGGCGATCTCGAGTTTTCCCGCCCGCCCCGCCGCGGCGTTCCTGAGCACATCCAAGCGTTCCTTCGCTACACCTGCTGTCTTCTCTGCAGCCTCGAAAGCAATGCGAGCAGCATCGAGGGCTTGCTTCGCCTTCGCCTCGGCCTCCTGGGCCTCGGTGTGGTCCCCCGGCAATCGAGACTCATCCCCATACTGTTGGCGGTAGGTCTCGATCCGTGACGAGAGGCTCTTGAGCTTGTGCGTGAGTTCCTCGAAAGACAGGTCAGCGAGATCTCGTTCGATCGTTTCCCTTGCTGCCTTGCTGCTGCGCTCCGCGTCGGCCTTGCGGTCTGCCTGGGTTCGCGCGTCTTCCACCCCCGAAACACCGGCGCGTTCACACAACGCGGCGAACTCGGACTCTGCCTCCTGAAGCTCTCCGACGATGTCCGCGCCTTCGGTGCCAGCGGTCACAACAACTCTGGCGATGTCGGGGATCACCAGTTCGGTGCTTCCATGCATCGACACGTCGTGCGTCTCGTCTCTCGTCAGCGCCACATCGTTCCCGTCGATGACGATGACCAGATCCTTCAGCGCCTCGACCTGCACCTCGGGAAGCGCCCGGTCGACGGCTGCACGAAGCTCGACGACCTGCAGATACCCTGCTTCGATGGCAGCAAGTGTCTCTCCATCGACCGAGATCGCTTCGATCGTCTCCTCGGCCTCAGTGGCGTCACGGCGGGCTTCTTCGACGCGCCGAACCCGTTCTCGGAGCTGCGAGACTTCGATCTTCCACCGCAACAGATCGGCATCCTGACGGGAACGTTCGTAGACGAGCCGTGCCTCCTCCCACGCCGTGCGCAACCGGGCAGCTTCCTCGCCTGCGCGTGCAGCATCCCCTGCAAGCACGTCATGTTCGGGTTCGGCATCGTCCACCTCTGCGATGATCTTGTTGAGCTCATCGGTAGCAGCATCCAGCCGCTGCACCTGTTCCTCGCGGCGGGTCCGCTCGGTGGCAGCTGCCGCATGTGTTGCAACAGCGCGGTCGTGTGCTGCGACAGCAGCCAGGCGGCGGTTGCGGACCTCGGCCACCTCCTGGAGACGTCGCTCGAGGCCCTTGCGCGCATCTTCGGCTTCGGCCGCTGCCCTTGCGAGCTTGTCAGCCTGCGATGCGAGCTTTTCGACTTCGGTGCTCATCTCGTCAAGTGAGCGCAGATGCTCCCGTGCATCTTCGACCGCCGCCCTGGCGTCCTCGTATTCGGCCAGGGCTCTGGCGTACGCGTCGCGTGGTCTCCCCGTCTTCGTCCAGTAGCGACTGTTCTCAGCTTCGATACGATCCCAGAGCGCATCTTCGCGCTCCCCTGCGATATCTCCGCCGACCGCCGCATCGAGCGCCCTGCTCAACGTCGTTGCACCGAAGCTCGCCTGCTTGAGAGCTGCCCCCTGATCGAGACGAAGCGCCCTCCAGAGATCCTTGTCGAGGGTCTCACGAAGTATCTCATCGACACGGTCGTGAGCGTCGCGGCCCGTGAGTTGTTCATGGATCGGGCGCGTCACCTCGAGAACCGTCTCACGGTCGCGAACCCAGCGTTTGCGGTAGGTGAACGCGTACGGGCCCGTCTCAAGCTCCACTTCGACTTCGGGCCCTACATCTTTGCCCACGGGAACGAGGTCCTTGATCCTGCGACTCGTTGAGTTGTCAGCGAACTCGACGATCGCATCGAGCGCCAGCAACAGGGTCGACTTGCCAGCCTCGTTGTCGCCTTCAACGATCGTCACGCCCTCGGGTGGGAACGTAACATCAGATGCCTCGACACCCCCGAAGTTGCGCAGCGAGATGCGGCGAACTTTCATGTTCCCGACCCTGCAAGCCGGTAGAGGAGCCCCAGTGCGTCCATAGCGACCGCGGCGTCCCCCCCGTCGCCCCGCGCAGCATCGACGAGTTCCGCGAGCGCGTCTGCGGCGAACCCGGACAGTTCGAGCAACGTGAAGTCCGCATCGTCGGGGAGCACTACGAGGTCACTGTGACGCTCCCACGTGTTGAGCGAACCGAACAGGTCGCTGTTGTGCTCGAGCACCGCGTCGAGCCGTGCCTTGTCCGCGAGCGAGAGCTGCCCGACGAGTACGAGGCGCACGATCGTGGTGGATTTCCCCTCGATCTTCTGCAACGCCTCTGCGACGTGATCTACGTCATTTGCACCCTGCAGTTCGAACATGAGGTTCATGAACCGCCACTGTGCAACGTTGGAGGGTCGGACCGAGATGTCGTTTTCGCCAACGTCGACCACGAGCACGTTGCCGGGATCATCCTCGGTGAAGGCGGTAGGTTCAGGTGCACCTGAGTACCACACCCTCCCTGTCGATCCGACGTCCGTCGTCGAATGGCGGTCGCCCAGGGCCACATAGTGCACACGTCCGTCACCGATCGCCGTTTCGGCATCGGCGAGGCGAATCAACGCTGGATCGGCCGTGTCGGGAGAGAGGGCATCGACAGCACCGTGGCCCACGACGATCGTGATCCCGTCGTAGGGCGGTGCATGCTCGATCGCGTGGCCCACGAGGTCCACCAACGGCTTCTTGGACGTCCAGGGTGCGGCAACGATACGTGCGCCATCCCCCACATCGACAGGGTCCGTGCCGTCGAGTACCTCCACGTTCCCTGGAGCGTTCTGAAGGAAGGTCTGCGACTTGAACACACACGATGCATCGAGTGGATCGTGGTTGCCAGGGAGAAGATAGAACGTCACATCCGGTGTTCCGCCCATCGCGTCGAGGGCCCGTACGATGACCTGGCGTTCCACATGGTTCGTCTCGAACACGTCGCCACAGACGACTACGAAACCGCAACCCTCATCGATCGCGCGTTTCCCGATGGCTCGGATCGCCTCGATCCTTGCCTCGGAGAACCTCGCCTGAGACTCGCCGGTGAGGAAGTGGCGCGTCATGCCGAGTTGCCAGTCTGCGGTGTGTATGAATCTCACCATGAAGGCATCGTACCGGTGGGGTGCGACACAAAGGCATGCACCACCGACAAAGAGGCCGATGCTATCGGTTGAGTCTGCCCACGAACCTCATCGTGCCATCCGACACGGAGATCTGATCAACCGAAGCGATGTCGTACCCCGCGAGGAGTGCCCGTTCGATGGCACCTTCTGCGAGATTCGCCATCGCACCCGGAAGGGGGAGTCTGCCGAACT
>CAYLIR010000010.1:0-15558 GCA_964383515.1 uncultured Acidimicrobiaceae bacterium | reverse complement strand
GGCCCCCCGCGGCAACCCCCCGGGGCTCCACTGGCATGTGGCGTGGCATCGAGGTGACGAGGAGTTGTAGTGGCAGATCGCGATCGAGCTATAGAACTGATAGACATCACCAAGACCTTCCCTGGCGTGCTTGCCAACGACGGCGTGAACCTGTCCGTCGGCATAGGGGAGATCCATGCTGTCGTCGGCGAGAACGGGGCAGGCAAGTCGACGTTGATGAAGATCCTCTATGGTATGCAGTCGCCGGACAGCGGCACGATCAAGGTTCGCGGCGAAGAGACCGTGTTCCGCTCTCCCAAGGATGCGATAGCCAAAGGAATCGGCATGGTGCATCAGCATTTCATGCTCGCGGACAACCTCACCGTCCTTGAGAACATCGTACTCGGCAACGAGCCGACGAAGGGCCCGGCACTTGACCTGGAGTTCGCAAAGAACAAGATCGAGAGCCTCGGTGAGCAGTACGGCATGCCTCTGGACCCCGACGCCCTGGTGGAACTGTTGACGATCGGCGAACGGCAGCGAGTCGAGATCATGAAAGTGCTCTACCGGGGCGCGACGATCCTCATCCTCGACGAGCCAACCGCTGTACTCGTGCCCCAGGAAGTCGACGACCTCTTCGATTCGCTCAAGGAACTCCAGTCTGAAGGTGTCACGATCATCTTCATCTCGCACAAGCTCGATGAGGTGCTCTCGGTGTCGGATGCGATCACCGTCATGCGCGCTGGCCGTACCGTAGCCACGGTGCTTCCTGCTGACGTGACCGCCCACGATCTCGCTGAGCTGATGGTCGGTTCTGAGCTCCCGAAGCCTGAGACGGGTGAATCGACCGTAACCGACACGGTCGAGCTCGCTGTCAAGAACCTCACGAGCTATCACTCAGACGGTCGCGTGGCGGTCGACGACATCTCTCTGTCGATCCATCAGGGAGAGATCGTTGGCATCGCCGGAATCGAAGGCAACGGGCAGTCTGAGCTCGTCGACACGATCATGGGTGTCAGAGAGGCAGCATCGGGAACCATCGAACTTGGTGGCGTGGACATCACCACCGAAGACACCAAAGACAGACGGTTGGATGGTATCGGGATCATTCCCGAGGATCGCCATCGGCAGGGCCTCCTCCTGGATTCCCCACTGTGGGAGAACACGATGCTCGGCCATCAGACCCAGGAACCATTCGACGTCCACGGTTTCGTCAACAGGAAAGGCGCGAGGGAGGTCACCAGCCAGGTCGTTGAGCGATTCGATGTGAGGACTCCGAACGTCGACGTCGGTGCTGTCGCCCTTTCCGGAGGCAATCAGCAGAAGCTGATCGTCGGCAAGGAGATGATGTCATCTCCCAAGATCCTCATCGCTGCGCATCCAACACGAGGCATCGATGTTGGTGCCCAAGCGGCGATCTGGAACGAGCTACGCGAAGCGCGTGCCAAGGGGCTCGCCGTACTCCTCATCTCGGCAGACCTCGAAGAGCTCATCGGTCTGTCCGACACGCTGCTTGTCATCTTCGACGGCAAGATCGTAGCTGAGCTCGACCCGGCCGAAGTGACGCCGAAACTGCTGGGATCGTACATGACAGGCGTGGAAGTGGAGGAAGCATCGTGAAAAAGCTAGGTCTTGCGCTCCTCGCACCGCTCGTGGCACTGGTGTTCGCCACGGCGATCGCCGCGATCGCCTTGGTCGCTGTCGGTGTGAACCCCGTCGAAGCGTTCGGGCTTATGTGGAGCTTCGGAACGACGACGACGTCTGTCGCTTCCATCATCAACCGTGCGATTCCCCTCTACGTATCGGCAGTGGCGGTCGCGATCGGCTTCCAGATGAAGATGTTCAACATCGGTGTCGAAGGCCAGTACCTCGTTGCTGCCTTGTTCGCTGGATGGGTCGGTGGCAGCTTGCACCTGTGGCGGCCCCTCCACGTGCTCATCATCGTTCTCGTAGCCGTGGTCGTCGGAGCGATCTGGGCGGGCATCGCCGGGTTGCTCAAGGTGACGAGAGGCGTCAACGAGGTCGTGGCGACGATCATGTTGAACTTCATCGGATTCTCCATCGTCGGCTATTTCCTCGGGAACTACTTCGCCATCGACAGCGGTGCTCTCAATCAGTCGACGCCGCCATTGCCCGAGTCCGGGCAGATCCCAGGAATGAACTGGATCTTCACTTCGCTCGGATTCACCGAGCCGCGGGGGACAGACCTCCAGGGGTTCCTCATCATCGCGATCCTCATCGGGATCGGGTACTACCTGCTCGTGTGGAAGACACGATTCGGGTACGATCTGCGTGCGTCTGGGCAGAACCCGGGGGCAGCGCGGATGTCCGGCGTCAACCCGAAGAAGATGGTGCTCTACACGATGCTCATCTCCGGTGGTGTTGCCGGCATGGTCGGCCTGTCGACGATGTTCGGCAAGCTCCACGCCTACACCCAGGACTTCCCGAGAGGCCTCGGATTCGCCGGTATCGCTGTTGCCCTGCTTGGCCGCAACAACGCGGTCGGCATGGCGCTCGGTGCGCTGTTGTTCGGATTCATGGAGCGTTCAGCACTCGTGCTCGACCTCAACAGCATCCCCAAGGAGGTCGTACAGATCATCCAGGGCGTTGTCGTGCTCGCCGTCGTGATCGCGTACGAGGTCGTTGACAGGCTCATCAAGACCCATGAGATCAAGGCAGCGAACGAGGCGACGAAGGCTATGGGCTCCGAAGCCAAGGAGGTGACGGCATGACCACCGACACGATGTCCGCACCAACCGAAACGAAGACCAACCCGTTCGCTGATATGCCACCAGTTCGCAAGTACACGCTGATCTTCATCGCCGGTCTGGTGCTGCTCTCCGTCGTGCAGCTGTTGGAAGGAACGAATCAGCTGACGGCACCTGGCACGTGGAGTGCCGCGCTGCGACTCACCGTCCCGATCATGCTCGCTGCTCTCGGGGGCCTGTACTCGGAGCGCTCGGGCGTTGTCAACATCGGGCTCGAAGGCATGATGATCGCCGGAACGTGGTTCGGTGCATGGGCAGGCTGGCAGTTCGGCCCCTGGTGGGGTGTTGCGCTCGGTATCGCAGGTGGAGCCCTGTTCGGCCTCGTTCATGCCGTTGCGACGGTCACGTTTGCCGTCGACCAGATCGTTTCCGGCGTGGCGATCAACATCCTTGCTGCCGGCTCGATGCGGTTCCTGTCTTCGGTCATCTACACGCCTGAAACCGGTGGTGGTGCAACGCAGAGCCCGCGTATCCAGGAGTTCATCGGCACGTTCGATGTGCCGGTGATATCCCACTGGTTCAATTCGCTCGCCGACAAGGGATGGTTCTTCATCTCGGATGTGTCAGGGATCATCGCCGGGTTGACGTCGGACGTGTCCTGGTTGACGCTGATCGCGCTCGCGTTCGTCCCTGCGACGTGGTGGATTCTGTGGCGCACCGCGTGGGGGCTGCGGCTGCGTTCATCTGGTGAGAATCCGTGGGCGGCAGAGTCGCTTGGTGTGCCTGTATTGCGCATGAAGTACTGGGGCGTTGTGATCTCGGGTGCGCTTGCTGGCATGGGCGGTGCATACCTCGTTGTTGTCCAGGCAGGCATCTATCGAGAAGGTATGACGGCGGGTCGAGGCTACATCGGCCTTGGCGCCATGATCTTCGGGAACTACAACCCGTACGGGTTGCTCGCGGGCTCTGGCATCTTCGGCTATTCCGATGCACTTCGCCTTCGTCAGGACTCCGTTCATGGCATCCTGTTGTTGATCGCCATCGGGATCGCACTGCTCGCTATCGTGTCGGTGATCCGCGGCAAGTATCAGCCGGCCATGCTGCAGGCTGTGTTCGCCATCTTGTTCTTCCTCTGGTGGGTAACGACTGATAGCGTTCCCGGCCAGATCGTGACGGCGACACCGTACATCATCACACTGCTGGTCCTCGCCCTCGCGACCCAGCATCTTCGGATGCCTGCAGCGGACGGAATTCCGTATCGGAAGGGCGAAAGCCACTAGGAACCCTTCGGGCGAGAGCTCCTACTTCTCGACGCCGAAGAATCGAACTTCTTCGAGTGCAAGCTCGTCGAACGGCGCATCCTGGCCTACGGGCACTGCGGGATATGTCGTGGTGACCTCGATTCTCACCGTGGTCGTTGCCAGGCTCGCGATGTTCACCTGCTGAGGTTCGTTCGAGTTGAGGAGCCGACCACTGATCAGGACGTCGAGGTCGTCAACGGTGATCGTGTAGCCCTGGATCTTGTAGTTGCGCTGGAACGCTGCGTCGTCCGTAACGTTCTGGAACTCGATTTGCTGGAGCTGCACCGGCTTGGCGAACGTGAACTCGAGCCAGGCGTCGACCCCGTGGAGAGCGTCGTCGTTCCAGCGGGTCTTGGGATTCCCATCGATCAGGTTCTCCGGGCCGAACGCATCGCCGCGTTGCGAGCTCGCCCTTGCCGAGGTCGGGATGATCTCGGTGGCGATTGCAGGCTGGGTCGAAGAGGTCGATGACGTCGTCGTATCAGGAAGAGCGGCATCGTCGCCCCCGAATATGTTCATCATCAGCGCGATGAGCGCAACGACGAGTACAACAGCAGCGAGCACCCCGAGTGCTCTGCTCCCTGCGGAGGCTCGTGACATGGGAGACGAACCGATCGGCATCGGCTCGCTGCTCAAGCGTGAACCGCACCGCTCGCAGTGGTGATTGAACGGTGGGTTCTTGGCCCCGCACGACGGGCATGCGACAGCGGGGCGTGTTGTGTGCTCAGGAGGGACGTCCGGTGTGGGCGCGGCAGCGGGTTCAGGAGTGTGAGCTTCGGTCTGTGGCCTGCTTCGTGGCGCAGGCGTATCCGAGGGGGGTGGCTCGCTGAGTTCGAATGGTTCGAACAGCTCGTCGAATTGATCGTTTCTGTCGTCGCCCTGCATGCTGATCCTTGTAGTTCCTGTTGAAGTGCGGTGTGTTCTCTTGCGGCACCGCTATTGTGCCACGAATGCTGTTGCCAATAGCGATCCGAGTGGCCGAACCATGGACCGCTTGGTCGGTGGTCGCCTTCATCGCGATCTTTCTGGCCTTCGTGGCACTTGTCGGCTGGCTCTTCCGCCGATCGTGATCTGTCGTACCTGGCGGGTACGGTTGTCTCCATGAAAGGTAGTAGCCGATCCGAAGCATTGTCCTATATCTGTGCACACTGCGGCTACCGCAGCGGCAAGTGGATGGGGTTCTGTCCGCAGTGTCGCACGTCTGAGGCACTCATCGAGACCCAGGAGCATCCCTCGGGGGGTACACGCAAGCCGGCACCGGTTGTTCGTGCGACGGATAGCAGCACGACGATGCGTGACCGTGCTCCCGTTGGGATCGACGAGTTCGACAGGGTGCTCGGCGGCGGCATCGTGCCGGGAGCCGTGATCCTCGTCGGAGGAGAGCCAGGCATCGGAAAATCCACGTTGCTCCTGCAGGTTGCAGACGCGATCGCAGGGATCACAGGGAGCGTCCTGTACGCAACGGCTGAAGAGTCTGTGCATCAAGTGCAGATGCGTGCACGGAGGCTGGGAGTGCATTCGGCGGGGATCATGCTCGCCTCCGTGTCCGATGTGGACGAGATCATCGCGACTGCACGCGCTATCGAGCCGACTGCGGTTGTCATCGATTCGATCCAGACGGTGTCATCCGCCGGGGTCGGCGGTTCCGTTGGCGGAACATCCCAGGTGCGAGAGTCAGCGGCCCGCCTCATCGCGTTCGCGAAGACGTCGGGCACCCCGCTGATCCTTGTCGGCCATGTCACGAAGGATGGCACGCTCGCTGGCCCGCGCACACTCGAGCACATGGTCGATGTTGTCCTCTACCTCGAGGGTGACCCCGACCTTGGCCTCCGACTGTTGCGCGGTGTCAAGAACCGGTACGGATCGATCAACGAGGTGGGAGTGTTCGAGATGACAGCCGAAGGCGTTGCCGAGGTCGCCGACCCGAGCGGGCTATTGAGTGGCCGGTACGACACGAACGCGTTCGGCAACATCCTCTTCCCAACGGTCGAGGGGAAGCGGCCGGTCACTGTCGAGGTGCAGGCACTTGTGGTCAGGACGGATGCCCCACAGCCGCGGCGCGCAGTCAACGGTGTACCCGTGGCGAGGACCCACCAGCTGCTCGGTGTCCTCGAGCGTCACATCGCACTCCCGCTCCACACGTTCGAGGTCTATGTGTCGGTGATGGGAGGATTCAAGATCGCTGAACCAGCCGTCGACCTTCCGGTAGCTCTCGCCATCGCATCGGCATACGCAGAGGTTCCTCTCGGCAGAACAGCAGCGTGGGGTGAAGTCGGGCTCACCGGTGACCTACGACCTGTTTCTCGATCGAATCTGCGCAAGAACGAAGCGAAGAGGCTTGAGGCCGATCCCATGATCTCTCCCGAGAGCTGTAGGAGCCTTCTCGACGCGACGGTGAACGCCGGGCTCGTATTCCCGGCCGGGTGAACACGGGGATCCGCGTTCCGACTAGCCTGAGCAGCGATGACACCTAGTACCGACCTTCCAATCGAGCTCCTCCGTCGTTTCGCACCAGGCACGTCTCTGCGAACGGCGGCTGAGATCATCATGCGCCAGGGGACGGGTGCGCTCGTTGTGATCGGCACCGGACCACACGTCGACGAGGTGAGCATGGGCGGATTCATCCTCGACAACGCGAAGTTCACGGCACAGCGGCTCGCTGAGCTCGCCAAGATGGACGGTGGCATTGTCGTTGATGACAGCGATGGCAAGATCCTGATGGCGAATGTCCACTTCATGCCAGACCCAGACATACCGACCGATGAGACAGGAACGCGATTCCGGACTGCTGAACGCCTAGCACACCAGACGGGATTCCCTGTCCTTGCCGTGTCGGAAGAGGGACACCTCCTTGCAGTCGTGTTCTTCAAGACGGGGAGGTTCACGTTGCAGTCCGTGACTGAACTCCTCGGAGAAGCGAACCAGCGACTGCAGTCGATAGAGCGACTCCGGCACCAGTTCGACGAATCCGTTGCGCGCCTCTCGCGTTACGAGGCCGACCATCTCGTGTCGATGCGGGAGGTCGTTGTCGTGATCCAGCGGGCTGCTGTGATCCGTCGTCTCGCCAAAGCTCTCGAAACTATCGCAGCAGAACTCGGCGACGCTGCCTCGTTGATCTCGCTTCAGGCCGCTGATCTCGTCGAAGGTGTGTTCGAGATCGCCGAACTGGTCAACATCGACTACCAGCGGCGTAAGCCGCGCAGGGGACATTCGGTGTTCAAGGTGATCGACGAACTCGACGACGATGATATCTTCGACATCGAAGCGCTTGCTCAAGCCCTCAGCCTGTACCCACTCGATGCCCATGCTGAACCACGAGGGGCGAGAGCGATAGCGGATGTTCCGCGGATTCCCGATGGGGTAGCGGATGCGATCCTTCGCAAGTTCGGCTCGTACGATCGGTTGATGAGGGCAAGCGTCGAGGATCTTGCAAAGGTCGACGGCGTTGGCCAGGCACGAGCACAGACCGTACGCGCATATCTGAACCAGGTCAACGATGCTGGGATCACGGCCGATCAGGCATTGTGAGCGTGCCTCAACTCCTGAACGGCTGTACAATCGTGTCCTCCCACCCGTTCTGAGGTTCTGTGGTAACGAAGAAAACCCCTGCGAAGAAGGCTCCTGCCAAGAAGGCTGCGGCGAAGAAGGCTCCTGCCAAGAAGGCACCGTTCAACGTTGGCGACAAAGTCGTGTATCCACACCATGGTGCAGCGACCATTGTCAAGCGCGAGCGTATCGAGTTCGCTGGGGAGAAGCGAGACTACTTCGTGCTCGAGATCGTGACGGACCAGCTCACACTTCGTGTACCTGTCGAGAATGCGATAGATCGGGGGGTGCGGCGCGTCATCTCCAAGAACAAGGCCAGGCAAGTGTTCGCCGTGTTCAAGGCAGATCCCCAGGAAGCCGGAGCGAACTGGTCGCGGTGGTACAAACTGCTCACGGAGAAGATCAACTCGGGTGATATCTTCCAGGTAGCGGAAGTGGTTCGCGACCTCACCTACGCCCAGCAGATCAAGGGGATCTCACCCGCCCTCAAGCGGATGCTCTCCAAGGCGAGGCTGATCATCGTGTCTGAACTGCAGTTCTCCCTCAACCTTTCTGAAGAAGACACGATCAAGAAGCTCGATCGGGCACTCCCCAAGGTCGAAGAGCCCGTTGGAAGCTGATGGGTGGGACCGCTCTGAGCGAGGAGTCGTTCGCAGCGGTCATCGTCGCTGCCGGCTCGGGAACGCGGTTCGGTAGATCCAAGCACGACACGGAAATGGCCGGTAGGCCACTGTGGACGTGGTCTGTCGCTGCATTCGAAGCCGCTGGAGCATGCGAGATCGTTGTTGTCGGCGATGTGCCAGGCGGTGTTCCCGGCGGCTCGAGACGATTGGACTCCGTGTACGCAGGTCTCAAGGCGCTCACCGCGGGTTCTCCGTTCGTCCTCGTCCACGATGCGGCACGCCCTCTTGTATCGGTGCGATTGATCGAGGCTGTGGTCAACGCGCTCGTCCGAACTGATGCCCATGGTGTGATACCGGCATTGCCGGTGACCGACACGATCAAGAGGATCGACGGTGTCGAGATCGTCGAAACCATACCGCGCGCCGAACTGGTCACAGTGCAGACTCCACAGGGTTTTCGCACGGAAGCCCTGCTGCGAGCCCACGCTGCGGGCACTGCCCACGACGCCACAGATGACGCTACGCTTGTCGAACGCGACGGAGGTACGGTGATCGTTGTTGACGGCGATCGGGAGAACCTGAAGATCACGTTCCCCGGCGATCTTGCCCTAGCCGAGGCGATTCGTTCAGGAAACCTGCGATGACCGGTACACGAGTGGGCTTCGGATACGACGCGCACAGGTTCGGTGGAGCGGGTCCTGTGATACTCGGAGGGGTTCGTATCGACCACGAGACAGGCGTTGTTGGCGCATCCGATGCCGACGTCGCATGCCACGCGGTGTCCGACGCGCTCCTCGGTGCGGCCGCGCTCGGCGATATCGGCGAGTTCTTCCCAAGCGCAGATCCTCAGTGGCACGGTGCTGATTCCACACGATTCGTGGCGGAATGTGCCCGCATGGTTCGCCGTGCCGGCTTCTGTATCGGCAACATCGATGTCACGATCGTCGCACAAACCGTGCGGGTCGCACCGCACAGGGATGCGATGCGCGAGAACCTCGCTGCCGCTGTGGGGGTCGATATCGAGGCGATCTCCGTGAAGGCGACCACTACCGACGGCCTCGGATGGATCGGCGCCTCTGCGGGCATCGCCGCCCATGCCGTGGTTGCCATCTACAGGTGATCGAGCACCCAGCGTGTCATGGCCGGATCGTCCGTGATGACACCGTCGACGCCAGCGATGAAGAGCATGGCGATCTCGGCTGGTGACTCTGCTCTCCACACGATCGTTTCAAGACCGGCAGCGTGAATGCGATCTACGACACCGTCAGGATCGTCGCGCATATGGGCAAGTTCCGGGTTCAGCGCGTGCGCACCGTGTGAGATGGCCGCAGCGATACCGGCATCGATGTCGGTGGGGAGCTTGATGAGCTGGGCCCGCAGCATCTGAGGTTGCAGGTCGGCGACACGCTGCATCGTCACCGGGTCGAACGATGACATCAGGACCCGATCCGGTGTGTCATACGCAAGGATCGTTTCGACGATCCGGTTCGTCGTGTCCCTCGTTGTGTCGAAGTCCGCTTCATCCGGGAAGTTCTTGATCTCCACATTGAGCCAGATGCTCTGGGGAATAGCGGCAAGCGTTTCGATGAACGTCGGCATCGTCGGTATCTGGTTCCTGATCTCAGCGAACGTCATCTCGAGGATTGGAGGGAATCCAGGTACACGGTCATCATGGTTCATCACGAGGACGCCGTCTGCGGTCCTGCGCACGTCGAGTTCGATGCCGTCTGCACCTGCTTCTACGGCGAGGCGATACGCCTCGAGCGTGTTGTCGGATGCGCGGGACCTGTCGCCTCTGTGGGCGTAGATCAGCGGCGTGGGGGACAGGGGGGTCCTCTGCATACCGGAACAGTAGGGCACCGTTGGCGTGCACCGAGAACTGTTGGCTCACAGCGACGGCGATGTACCATCTTCGCATGCAGATCCACGACACCCTCACCGGCACGACCACACCGTTCGTCCCTGCAACCGCAGGTACCGTGACGATGTACCTGTGCGGCCCGACGGTTCAGTCCGAGCCTCACGTAGGCCACGGACGGTCGGCGGTGTCCTTCGATGTTCTGCGGCGCTATCTGGAGTGGACCGGGTTCGAGGTCAACTTCGTACGGAACGTGACGGACATCGAAGACAAGATCATCCAGCGAGCGGTGGATCTCGGGGTCTCGACCGATGAGGTCGCAGCGGATGCCTACGCAGCTTTCACGAGGGCGAACGATCTTCTGGGCGTCCTCGCTCCGACCGTCGAGCCAAGGGCCACCGAACACATCCCGGACATGATCGCGCTCATAGAGGAGTTGATCGGAGGTGGCCACGCATATGAGAGCGAAGGCGATGTCTACTTCTCCGTCCGATCGTTCGACGGATACGGCAAGTTGTCACATCACGACCTCGACGACTTGATCGCGGGAGAACGAGTCGAGTCCGAAGGCAAGAAGATCGACCCGCTCGACTTCGCCCTGTGGAAAGCGGCCAAGTCGGGCGAGCCGCACTGGAGCTCACCTTGGGGCGATGGCAGGCCAGGATGGCATATCGAGTGCTCTGCGATGGCGATGCGATACCTCGGAGAGAGCTTCGACATCCACGGGGGAGGAACCGACCTCATCTTCCCACACCATGAGAACGAGATCGCACAGTCCGAGGCAGCGACAGGGAAACGCTTTGCCCGGTACTGGATGCACAACGGGATGCTGAACCTCTCAGGGGAGAAGATGGCGAAGTCGACGGGCAACCTGATCACTCTGCTCGAGGCGCTCGACCGGTGGGACCCCGTTGCAGTTCGGCTCTTCTACCTCCGCACGCACTACCGCAAGCCCCTCGACTTTTCGGAGGAAGCACTCGATGACGCCCAAGCAAGCCTTGCTCGCCTCCGGTCGTTCAGGCGCAGGTTCTCTGATACCGTCGAAGACTCCGCAGACGCTGACGCCATGGCCCGGTTCGCTGCTTCCATGGACAACGACCTCGATGTCGCGGGAGCCCTCGCTGTGCTGTTCGAGCTTGTCCGCGAGGGCAACACACGCCTCGACAAGGGGATGGGCGCAGGGGGGCTGGTCGCTGCGTACGACGAGATCGTTCGTGTGCTCGGGCTCGGCACGGTCGCTGCAATCGATGGTGATGGCGAGGCGGTGGCACGCCTTGGAAGCAGCTTTGGCATCGAAGGGGCAACGATCGACGACCTTGTAGCGCTTCGCGAAACCGCTCGTGCCGACCGCGACTGGGGCGTGTCCGATGCGATCCGCGACGGCCTCGCAACCCTGAACATCACGATAGAGGACACGCCAGATGGCACACGATGGCATAGGGGCTGATCTCGAAGGCATCCATGCGGTGTCTGCAGCGATGGGTTCGCGGCGGGTCACTGAGCTCATCGTGGAACGGTCACGCGTGTCGCATCCCCGTGTGCAGGCCATCGTCGAGCAGGCTACCGAAGATGCAGTCCCGGTAGCGTACGTCGAGGACGTGCGCGAGCTCTCGTTGACGGATGCTCCCCAAGGGATCGTCGCCCGTGCTCGGCCGATCGCACCGATCTCGCTCAAACAAGCCGCGACGCTCACGGAGAACCCGATCGTTGTGGTGCTCGATCACATCGAAGACCCCAGGAACGTTGGAGCGATAGCTCGCTCGTGCGACGCCTTTGGTGTGACTGCGATGGTGGTGCCGACCCGAAGGGGTGCACCGCTGGGAGCAACGGCGTTCAAGGCAGCAGCAGGCGCGCTGGAGCGCATTCCCATTGCCGTGGTGTCTTCCATCGCAGATACAGCGAGACGCCTCACCCAGCTCGGCCTCTGGACGGTCGGTCTCGATGGGTCAAGTGATCAGTCGATCCTGGGACTCGAGATCCTTGCCCAGCCAACGGCGCTCTTTGTCGGTGCCGAAGGCGTCGGGCTCTCCCATCTCGTCACCCAACGATGCGACGTCGTGGCTTCGATCCCCATGGTGGGAGCAACAGAGAGCCTCAACGCCTCGGTGGCGGCAGCTCTCGGCGCCTTCGAAGTCGCACGTGTACGAGGCTTGCTCTCCCCGTAGCGACCCGGCAGTGCTCGTGTTCGGGCTTCGGTATCCTGTGGGCTCTGCTGGCGTAGCTCAGTTGGCCAGAGCAGCCGCCTTGTAAGCGGCAGGTCATGGGTTCGAGTCCCATCGCCAGCTCGACGTTTCTTCACGATGGCCCTGGTGGGGGTTGCTGGTGGGGTGTGGGGTTGTTATTGTCGCGGGTGTGGCGGTGCAGGTTGGTGTGGGAGGTGGCGGGTCGGTGCCCGGTGGTGTTGTGGGTCATGGGTTCGAGTCCCATCGCCAGCTCTGAAACAGTTTCAGGTACAATCGACGTATCACGGATCAAGACGTACGTACGACATTTCGCCAGATAGGGATCTTCTCATGGTCCGCCATCGGCGTGCTGCTGCTCATCGCCGCGGCCTTCTTCCTGTTGATCAACGGGAGGATCATCCTGGCACCGTTGCTGTTGTCTGTCGTCATCGTCTATATGCTCAACCCGTTCGTTTCCTGGCTCGACGGGCGGGGCACACCACGGGTTGTGGGCGCCTTCTTGGGGTTCCTCGTGTTCTTCGCTGCCGTCGCTCTGCTCGCCCTCGTACTGCTTCCCGATGTCGTGGACCAGGCGCGGGGGTTCATCGACCAATTCCCCAGCCTGTACGACAACTCGATCCAACAGATGCGGGATCTCGCTGAATCCCTCGGGTTTGGCAACGTATCGCTGTGGAACTACGACCAGCTGGTCACCTATCTCAACGACCCGGAGAACCAGTCAGCGCTGCTCAATGTCAGCCTCAACTTCCTCGGTTCGGTGACCGCCGGGATCGTCGAGTTCGCCCTCGTGTTCCTTATCGGGCCCGTACTTGCCTTCTATTTCCTGATCGATCTGCCTTCGGTCCAGCAGCGACTCGTCGAGGTGTTCCCAGAGGACAGGCGGAGCGAGGCAGCCTTCATCGGGCGTCAGGTCAACACGGCACTTGGCGGATTCCTTCGAGGGCAGCTTGTCGTGGCGCTCATCGTTGGGATCCTTCTGTCGATCGGATACAGGATCATTGGACTCGAGTTCTGGCTGATCATCGGGCTTGTCGGTGGATTGCTGAACATCGTCCCCTTCCTCGGTCCGTGGGTCGGTGGTGCGCTCGGCGTCCTCGTCGCGATCTCTACAGGAGATGTGTCGATCGCTATCTGGGCGATCGTTGTGGCCGTCGTCGTCCAGCAGATCGACAACAACTTCATCTCACCGACCGTTCTCCGTGCAACGGTGAGGCTCCACCCGACGGTGACGCTGCTCTCGCTGGTGCTCGGCGGTGCGTTCGCCGGCGTCTGGGGTGTCATCGTCGCTGTCCCGCTGATGGCGACGATCAAGATCCTGCTCGGCCACTGGTGGCGGACCCGATTCCTGGGACAGACATGGGAGGAAGCTTCCGAAGCGATGTTCGAGGAGCCCGAGCCTTCGCGTATCCTCAAGACGGGTGAGCTGCCGATCGTCAAAGGCAAGCGTCATACGCCAGGTGACGATGCCTAGGCAGGCCTGACCGATGCAAACGTACGATTGGGTCGTCGTTGTGGTCGCAGCCTTGCTCGCGATCAGGGGATGGCGGCGCGGACTCATCCGAGAGTTCATCGAGTTCGTCGTGTTCGTCGTGGGTGCGTTCATTGCCTTCCGGATGTCCCCTGCACTTGGCGTAGTGCTGTCAGCGATGGCCAACATCCCTCCCGAGGCGGCGCGG
Organism: uncultured Acidimicrobiaceae bacterium; assembly: GCA_964383515.1. Lineage (GTDB taxonomy): Bacteria > Actinomycetota > Acidimicrobiia > Spongiisociales > UBA5794 > JAMBLL01. Next base: position 1,684 of record CAYLIR010000010.1, on the reverse strand, counting down.
ATCATCGCTGGCACCGTCGTGCTTGTGCTGCTCATGGTCGGCTCGGTTTTCGTATCGAAGATCGTGTCTGTTGCACTGAAGGTCGTTCCAGGAGGAACCACGGCGAATCGATTCGGTGGTGCCCTCGTCGGGATCGGATACACCCTTGTCGTGGTGATCGCTGCGACGACCCTGTTGGCGGCGGTGCCGCTGCCTTCCGGTCTCCGCGGTGGCTTTGACGCTTCCGTCGAGGAGTCTGTCATCGGAAGCGCGATCGTGTCTCCAGATGGTGTCGTACAGCGGGCATTCTCGCTGCTCAGCGGCCAGAAGGTGTTCGGTGCGGTTATCGCTGTGCGCGACGCGGTCGGTGGCCGACTGTTGGCAGGGGCAGTCCCGACCCCTCTTCCGAGTGTCGGCGACGCTGACCTCACACCATCGCCGACAGCTGCCGAGGTCGTGTTCGACAAGATGAACGCAGAGCGGATCGCCGTGGGCGCCGATCCGCTCACCTGGTCTTCCGACCTCGCCGTTGTGGCAACGTCTCGAGCTACCGACGTGTACAGGTCCGGGCTGCTGAAGCTCGACGGCCGTCTCGAGGACGCGCTCAGGGCAGAGGGCATCCCTGGAACCATCACGGCAGAGATGGTTGCTATCGGTGCATCGCCGGACGGGCTCGCTGAAGCCTTCTCGTCCACTCCATCGTATAGGGCGGTGACCACCGACCTTCGCTACCGAAAGGCGGGCGTCGGCGCCGTAGAGGGTCCCTACGGGATGATCTCGGTCGTGGTGTACAGCGGCTGAGGCTCAGTCCTCGTCTGCGGGGTTCTCGCCCATGTCAACGTCGCCTTCGGCGCGGGCTGCATCCTCGAGATTGTCTTCCAACTCGTCTGCTGCGTCCTGTACGTCGTCTGCCATGTCGTCCCTCATCTCGTCCGCATCGCCGATGGTGGTGTCGGTGAGCGGCGCAGGTGCAGGGGTGAGCGGTGACGAGCCCGCTTCATGAGCAGCAGCGGCTTCTTGGACAGCTCTCGCTGATCGCTTGCGTGAGAGAACCACAGCAAGGATCACAGCCAGCAGCCCCAAGACGAGGAACGCAGCGAGAAGCCAGATCAGCCATGCGGATGCACTCGACCCCGTATCTGATACCGCCATGATGTCCTTCGACCCCGTGAAGGGGAGATTCCACACGAGAGCGCCATCGTCGCGGACTTCGTCGGCGTTGTGCTCTATGACCTTGCCTGGCATGGAAACGATGAAGTTCGCCGAGAAGATGTCTCCCGTGATATCTCCTGCGTCGATGGGCAGCTCACCGAGGCCGGTGTCGTCGAGACTGCTCGCAGAGATCGTTGCATCGAGCGTTGCCCGTGTTCCGTCCCTTGTGTATGAGAAGTCGCCGAGTTCCGCGAACATGTCCTGACCGATATCGGAAGATTCGAACGTTTTCAGATCATCGATCTTGTGGGAGATGCCATAGTATGTCATGTCGCCGTCGGTGCGTTCGTAGGGTTCATAGCCGCGAGCTGCATCGGGAGGATCCCCGAATATGTCTGCAGGATCTTCGCCTCCCTGGGCAATGAGGTTGCGCATCTCCTCGTCGAAACCGATCTCGACGTTCATGTTGGCTGAGTCATCGTCGTTGATGTCGAGCGCGATGTTCGTCTCTGCTCGGCACGCCGTAAGCACGAGTGCGGCGAGGATGAAGATG
>CAYLIR010000009.1:0-15563 GCA_964383515.1 uncultured Acidimicrobiaceae bacterium | reverse complement strand
GTTGAATTCCGCCTATCTTAAGGCAGTCGGCTGCGGATTGGCGCTCGACGTGGCCGGTGGTGAGCGTGAGCCACTGCTACTGTCCGGTATCCCCGGCGTGGTGGCCGGCACCGCGCTGACTGTCGCTCGCGACCTGTTCGACGACGGAATGCGTGGTGACGCCCCGCAGCTGCGCTTCGGGCCGCACGATCAGCCGGTGATTGAGTACGGGGCCGAGGATCTGCTTGACATCGTCGGGCCCTGCGTAGTCCCTGCCGTTGGCTATAGCGGTCGATCTGGCTGCCCGTTGCAAGAACAAGGTCGCCCGCGGCGATGCACCGAGCAGGATGTCGGGATGGTTCCTCGTTGCAGTGGCGAGATCCACGAGGTACCTCTTGAGCACGTCTGCAACATGGACGCGCGAGGCGATCGATGTCATGCGTACGATGTCTTCGGCGTGGATGACAGGCTTGAGGTCGTCGAAACTCGACTGGGTACCATGCATGTCGAGCATCTCGAGCTCTTTGTGCAGGTCGGGATACCCCATCGTCACACGCATCATGAATCGGTCGAGTTGGGCTTCGGGCAGGGGATACGTGCCCTCGTGCTCGATCGGGTTCTGGGTTGCGACGACGATGAACGGTGCGTCGAGCTTCCTTGTTTCCCCATCGGCGGTTATCTGCCGTTCTTCCATGGCCTCGAGCAGCGCAGCCTGCGTCTTCGGGCTCGCTCTGTTGATCTCATCCCCGAGGAGAACGTGGGTGAACACGGGCCCGGGCCTGAACGAGAACGACCCGTGTTCCCTGTCCCACACGGACACGCCTGTGACATCGGAGGGGAGCAGGTCAGGTGTGAACTGGATGCGCTGGAACGTGCAGTCGATCGATCGGGCGAGTGATTTCGCAAGCAGGGTCTTGCCGACACCGGGCACGTCTTCGATGAGGACATGCCCTTGGGAGATGAGGCTGACAACGACGAGCTCGATCGTTGCCTTCTTGCCCTGGATGACGCGTTCGATGTTGTCGGTGACGGTTGCGAAGCGATCTCCGAACCACGCGACTTCGTCTGGCGACAAGGACAAGGTTCCTCCTTTTCCTCCAAGTGCGACCAAAGGAGAATACCCACGTCGTGCGGTTCGATGCACGGGGTTCGGGCTCGTATGCCGAGTTCGGGTCAAGGAACGTTGGCTCTGCGCCACTCCAGGTACGAGACGATATCGAGCGGTGCCATCGCAGCAGAACTCGATCCGTAGGCCGTTGTCTTCCTCCAGGACAGGACGTTCTCGTCAGGCAGGGGGAGGTGCGGCTTGGATCGCCACCATCGGCGCGGTGCCAATGCGACCATCGCGCCGATGGCGGTTGCCCACAACCAGGGGCGAACGGCAACGGCGAGCATGGCAGAGACAGGCACGCGTCCACCCTACCTGTTCTGGTGACGTTCCAGCCTCGCGGTGGGCGTTGTGTGCGGGGAGGGACCCTGTGTTCGCTATCTGATGACGAGGACGGGGATCGTCGCTCTCCGGACGAGCTTCGCGCCTGTCGACCCAAGGAGTCCCTGGAACGCGCCATGGCCGTGCGAGCCGATCACGATGACATCTGCGCCGAGTTCCTCGCCGAGTGCCATGATCGCGTCTTCGACGTCCTCGCTCTCGCGGACGGTGGACTCTGCGGTGCCGCCACGTTCACGGATCGCCTCGGCGATGGGCCGCGCGATCTCGACACGCTTGTTCCCGAGGTACTGCTCGATGACAGCGTCATCGCCAGGCCAGCTCTTGGGATTGGATGTCGAGACATGCGGAGACCCCACGTACTCGGAGTCGTTGTCCACATGGACGTCGCCTTGCGCTCCCCACTTGGTGCGGAGGTCTTCGAGAAGCCTGCGCGGGATGCGCACGATCGTGGCAACGGTCGTCATGCCATCGTCCCCGGCGAGTGCTGTAGCGAATTCGGCTGCTTTGTCGATGTCGAGGGTTCCGTCTGTGGCAACGAGTACGTGCATAGGTGTGTTCCTCCCGAGTGCTGACCACAGGCTAGGCAGGACGTGCTCACAGTGTCGGATGAGCGGTGCCCCGGGGGAAGGGGTGGGAAGAGAATGGCGCGTGCGAGTTGCAGTGTGGCGCGAAGTGGGTTAGAGTGGGGCATCGTGGGAGACACTGCAGAGATGCAGAGATGATGGAGATCGCTACATGTTCCTTGGGGAATACAGCCACAGCGTTGACGACAAGGGTCGCGTCGTGATGCCATCGAAGTTCCGCAATGAACTCGGTGGTGGTCTCGTGATCACCAAGGGTCAGGAACGATGCCTCTACGTGTTCCCCTACGAGCGGTGGGACGCCGAGGCGGAGAAGGTGCTCGCACTCCCAAGAACGAACCGCAAGGCTCGCCACTATGCCCGTGCGTTCTTCGCATCCGCATCGAACCAGAAACTCGACAGGGCAGGACGGTGCCAGATCCCCGAGAACCTTCGCACGTATGCGGGCCTTGGCAAGGACGTCACGGTCATCGGCGTTGCGGACCGGGTCGAGATCTGGGATCCAGAGTCCTGGACCGCAGCTGAGCAAGAGGGAGACGAATACTACGCAGACATCGAAGAGGCGATGTCGGGTGAGGGGATCTGACGATGCCTTTCCACGTGAACGAACGATCGGCTGGCTCGCGGTCAGCCCCCCGGATGCCAATAGGGAGGCCCCTTACTCCGCCCGCTTCCATCTTGGCGCCAGCGCTCCGGGGGGTTGACCATGACCCAGCCAACCAGCAACGACCGCTACCACCGACCCGTGATGGTCGACAAAGTGACATCGTGGTTCGCTCCGGCAGCGTCGGGGTGGATCATCGATGGGACCTTCGGAGGAGGAGGGCATACACGTGCTCTTCTTGACGCATATCACGACGTTCATGTGGTCGGCATCGATCGCGACGAAGATGCTCTTGAACGAGTACCTGCCACAGACCGGCTCACGCTCGTCAAGGCGAACTACCGCGACATCGAGAGCATCGTCGGCACACGAGGGATCCCCAGACATGTCGATGGAGTACTTCTGGACCTTGGTGTCTCTTCGCACCAACTCGACACGCCAGGTCGAGGTTTCTCCTTCCATCGTTCCGGACCGCTCGACATGCGAATGGGACGAGATTCGGATACGGATGCCGCGTCCATCGTCAACACAGCCACAGCCGACGAGCTCGCATGGATCCTGTCGAGGTACGGAGAAGAGCGCTTCGCGAGGCGCATCGCAGAGGCCATCGTTGAACAACGCCCTTTCGTCGACACAGGCGAGCTTGCGCGGTGCGTCGCAGACGCTGTGCCAGCACCAGCGCGCCGAGGCGGTCATCCTGCCCGAAAGACGTTCCAGGCACTCCGCATCGCCGTCAACGATGAGCTCAACGGTATTCGCGACACCATGGCAACGGTGTTCGATCTGCTCAACCCCGGCGGGAGGGTCGTCGTGATCGCATACCACTCTCTCGAGGATCGCATCGTCAAGCGCGCGATGGTCGAACGTTCGGCGAAATGCACCTGTCCACCCGGTCTGCCCGTCTGTGCGTGTGGCGCTTCACCGGATATCACGATCCTCACGCGCAAACCCGTGCGCCCGTCTGCACAGGAGATACGAACGAACCCGAGGGCGCGTAGCGCTTTGCTGCGAGTGGCAGAAAAGGTGGCATCATGACTTCCCAGGCCGTCCCCTATGTAGTGAGGAAGGCACGGGAGCGAAGTGCTGCTGCCGATCAGATAGGCAGTCCTCGCATCGTGCCACTCGTCTTTTTCACCCTGCTCGTGGTAGCCGTGTTCTTCTCGATGATCTATCTGCGGGTTGCGATGGACCGATCGGCCTTCGAACTCGACCGTCTCAACAGCCAGATAGCGCATGAAGAATCGAGAACACTCGATCTGCGGCTCGAACTGGCCCAGCTGCAAGATCCACAGAGAATCGCTTCCGAGGCTGCTGAGATCGGGCTTGTCTACCCACAGACACAGATCACGCTCCTCGTCACGGGAGAGCGCGATAGGGCCGACTACGTCGGGGATCAGAGTTCTGTCAACGCACTTCACGAGCAGATACCGTGACCAACCGACAACGAACGATTCACTGAGAACGGAGAGACGATGACGAACTGGCCGATCGCTGGCGGCTGGGTCTCGGGCAACCGAACGGAGGATGCCCGATGAGAGGCCGAAACAGGGGGCGCTCTTATCGCGGGCGCCGAGACGCGCGCACGACGCGCACGAGCATCTGGAAGCGCGGCGATGGCCGGCTGTTCATCGTCGGCCTCGCGTTCATCCTGGCATGGGCTGGCATGGGGTATCGGCTCTTCGACCTGCAGGGTGCCCAAGCGGTGACGCTCGCAACGGTCGGTTTCAACCAGCGCATCCGTGACATGGAGATCGCTGCTCCTCGAGGCACCATCTATGATCGCGACGGTGTGGAGCTCGCGCTTTCGGTCGACGGATGGAACGTCGTCGTCGATCCACAGCTGATGCTCGATGCAGCCCATCCTCGGCCAGCGGAAGACCTTGCTGCAGCGGCGGAGGTACTCGCCCCGTTCAGCGACAAGGACGTCGCGACGCTCACGAGAGACCTCATCGAGGCTCAGGAGAAGGGCAGTAAGTACCAGGAGATCGCTGTACGCGTACGCAATGACCGCAAAGAGGAGATCGAGGGTGCAGTTGACGAAGCGAAGCTCAAGGGCGTCTTCTTCCAGAAGATACCTCTGCGCATCTACCCGGCAGGGTCGGTTGCCGCCCAGGTGATCGGCCTCACGAGGTACGACGACGGAGCAGGCATCGAAGGCCTTGAGAAGACCTACGACTCTGAACTCGTCGGTGATCCAGGGCGCCTCATCGTCGAGCGGGATCCTGCCGGTAGGGCTATCCCTCAGGGTGAGAGGCTGGTGATCCCTGCGGTTCCCGGCTCGGACATCGTGACCACGATCGACCGGGAGATCCAGTTCGCTGCCGAGCAAGCCCTCGCCGATGCCGTACGGCGGACGAATGCTGTGGGAGGCTCCGTCGTGGTGATGAATCCGGAAACTGGCGAGATCCTCGCGATGGCCAACTGGCCCCAGATCGATCTCAATGACCGCTCGAGCTACGACGCTGACGCGATGCGCAACAGGGCAGCAGCGGATATCATCGAGCCGGGGTCGACCCTCAAGACCGTCACGATATCAGCAGCGCTTCAGGAGGGCATCGTGACTCCAGAGACGCCGATCGATACACCGCACCGTGTCACGATCGGCGAGTTCGACTACACGGACCATGGCTACAACCCGCCATGGATGCCCGTCAAGGACGTGGTCAAGAAGTCGTCCAACGTCGGTACGATCGAGATAGAGCGCAGGCTCGGCCGTGAGCTCCACTACCGGTATCTCACGGAATTCGGGCTGGGAACCACTGCGTCGCTCGATGTTGCCGGAGAGCGCTATGGGCCCCTGCTTCCCACATCTGAATGGACACGAACGACGGGACCGTCTATCGGCATCGGCTACGCTATCGGCACGACAGCCCTGCAGATGGCAGCCGTGTACTCGACCATCGCGAACGACGGAGTCTGGACGGAGCCGTTCCTGGTCAAAGAGATCAGGCCAGCTGACGGAGACCCCATCGTGACCAAGCCGCGCACGCGTACCGTCCTATCTGAGGAGACGGCCAGGACGATGCGCTGGATGCTCGGACGAGTCGTCGAGGAGGAGGGCACCGGGCGGCGAGCTCGGATGGATGCCTACACCGCAGGCGGTAAGACGGGAACGACGAACAAGTTCGACACCGAGCTCGGCAGGTATGTCGAGGAAACGAACGCTTCGTTCATCGGCATGGCTCCGCTCGATGATCCCAAGGTCGTGGTTGCGATCGTGATGGATTCCCCCTCCGGAGTCGGTGACGATGGCGTCGAGTTGAGTCTGGGAGGAGCGTCTGCTGCCCCGGTCTTCAAGGAAGTCGCCCAAGCTGCGCTGCATCAGCTGGGTGTCAACCCAGATCGGAAATGACATGGGAGGCGATGGAGTTTCCCTGGCGACCATAGTGGCGGCGCTCGACGGAGTCCTCGCTGTCTCCCGCCCCGATACGATCGTCACTTCCGTCACCCATGACTCGCGCAAGGTCACCGAGGGGACACTCTTCGTTGCCGTTGTCGGGATGGCCTCAGACGGCCATGACTACATCGAGAGCGCCGTGGCGGCTGGTGCATCTGCGGTCCTTGCCCAGCATGCAAGTGACGTCGATGCGGGACAGATCATCGTCGAGGACACACGCGCGGCGATGCCCTGGGTTGCAAGGACCGTGTACGGAGAACCCGATGCATCGCTCGAGATCGTTGGGATAACGGGAACCAACGGCAAGACGACCGTTGCGCACATGTGCGAATCGATATGGCATGCCTATGGATGGAAGCCTGGCATCATCGGCACGCTCGGTGCCCGCATCGACGGCGAGCCGGTGCCGCTCGAACGGACGACGCCGGAAGCAACCGACCTCCAGGCGCTCCTTGGGACGATGAGGGATGCACACGTCGACGGGGTGGCCATGGAGGTGTCCTCCCATGCATTGGAACTCCACCGTGCAGACGCGATCGCTTTCAGGATCGCTGCGTTCACGAACCTGTCCCAAGACCATCTCGACTTCCACGGCGACATGGAGTCGTACTTCGCTGCGAAAGCGCTGCTGTTCGAGCCGCACCGGGTCGAGCGGTGTGTGATCAACATCGACGATCCCGCTGGTGCTCGCCTTGCCAAGGCTGTGGCGATCCCGGTCCTGACCGTCGGAACGACACCACGCGCAGACGTACAAGCCCACAGTATCGTCTCGAATCCGCGGGGGACGGCGTTCACGCTCCGGTGCGATGGCCAGGAGCTCAGCATCGAGATGCCGCTGATCGGCGCGTTCAACGTTGCGAACGCTGCTGTGGCGGCAGGAATAGCGTTGGAGCAGGGGATCGATGTATCGAGCATCGCAGCGGGCCTGGCTCGGCTCTCGACGATCCCCGGCCGCATGGAGGTCGTCGGCCATGGTGGGGATTTCACGGTCGTCGTCGACTACGCTCACACGCCCGATGCCATCTCCGAAGTCCTCCAGGCGGCAAAGGTAGCTGCGCGCGGCAGGGTGATCGCGGTGATGGGCGCAGCAGGCGACCGTGACAAGGACAAGCGGTCGCTGATGGGGGCAGCTGCGGTACGGTTCGCCGATCTTACGGTGATCACCTCAGACAACCCCCGCAGCGAAGACCCAGCATCGATCGCAGCAGAGGTCAAACGCGGTGCAGACGCTGTGCCTGGCTCCTGTTCGCGCGTGGTCCTCGACAGGGCGGAGGCGATCGCTGTGGCCATAGACGAGGCCAAGACCGATGACATCGTGCTCATTCTCGGGAAAGGCCATGAAACGGGGATCGAGGCCTGTGGCAAGGTGACTCCTTTCGATGATCGCACCCAGGCGGTCGCCGCTCTCGAAGCACGCGGATTGCAGGCGCACGCATGAGCGCGCCGATCGGTCTGAGATGGACGCTTGGCGAGATCGCAGATCGCCTATCTGGGTCGCTGACGGGCGATCCCGCTGCACGCATCGTGTCGGTGGGAATCGATAGCCGGAGCATCGACGACGGCGCACTGTTCGTCGCTATCGAGGGTGAAGTCTTCGACGGGCACGATTTCGCTGGCTCGGCGATCGAGAGAGGTGCGCTGGCCGTTGTCGTCGAGGAGGGACGATGCCAGGACGTTCCGGTGCGCATCGAGGTGCACAACACGCTCGAAGCTCTGCGAGAGCTCGCAGCGATGCGTAGGGACGAAGTCGACGTTCCCGTCGTTGCCATCACCGGTTCCACGGGGAAGACATCGACGAAGGATCTCGTCGCAGCGGGCATCGAGGGGTCCTGGGCGTCCCCGCGTTCGTACAACAACGAGGTCGGTGTGCCGCTCACGATCCTCGCGACGCCCGACGATGCGACCGCACTGATCGTCGAGGTGGGATCCCGCGGCTCAGGGCATATCGCCTGGCTCGCTCCCGCCGTTCGCCCCGACGTTGCGGTCGTCACCAATCTCGGTGTCGTACATCTCGAAACCTTCGGTTCGGAATCCGAACTGGCCGATGCGAAGTTCGAGCTCATCGCGGCCCTCGACGATAGTGGCACGGCGGTCGTCCCTGCAGACGAGCCGCGGTTGCATCGGCCGATCCCACAGCGCCAGATCACCTTCGGGACGCCACCTGCAGATGTTGCCGTCGAGATGGCCGGAGCCGCTCGCGATGGGTCGGCACGGTTCCGCATCCACACATCAGGCAATGCGTATGAAGGCACGCTTTCGATGGCTGGGATCCATCACAGCTACAACGCTGCGGCCGCGATCGGCGTGGCTTTGGCACTTGGCCATGATGTCGAAGGGTTCATCCGCCGGATGTCCAAGTCGACCGGATCTGCGTGGCGTATGGACGTGCACCAGGGCGTCTTCACTGTCGTCAACGATGCGTACAACGCGAACCCGCAGTCGGTGGCATCCGCGCTCGCGACCGTGGCAGCGATGCCCGGAAGGCACATCGCCGTGCTGGGGCCGATGCTTGAACTTGGGCCCGTGTGCGAGCGGGAGCATGTGCGGATGGGCAAGCGAGCGAGCGACCTCGGCTTCGCGAACGTGATCGTGGTGGGAACCGACCACGGGTACGCGCAAGGAGCTGGTGATATCGCCGTGCATGCCACAGATATCGCTGACGCGCACGATACGCTCACGGCGATTCTGCAACCTGGAGACACTGTGCTGATCAAAGCATCCCGCGGCGCCGGCCTCGAACACCTGGCCATGGAGCTGATCGAGGACGCCACCCCATGATCTCGCTGCTCCTGTCTTCCGCTTTCGCGTTCATCCTCGTGATCCTCGTGACGCCTCTCGGCATCAAAGCGCTGCGCAAACGCAACATCGGCCAGTTCATCCAGGCTGAGGTTGAGGGCCACATGCACAAGCAAGGTGTCCCCACGATGGGCGGGGTCGTGATCATCATCGGCATCGTCGTGGGGTACGTGCTGTCCCATTTCAAGTTCTTCACGTTCGGGAACGGTTTCGCGTTCTCGGTGCAGGCGATCGACGACAAGGCCCTCCTTGCCGTGTTCGCTCTTGTCGGCATGGGACTCATCGGCTTCGCGGACGACTTTGTCAAGTACGCCCGCAAACGCAATGCTGGGCTGTCGAAGCGGTGGAAGTTCTCTGGACAGCTCCTGGTCGCTGTGATCTTCGCATGGGGAGCATCGCGCGCGGGAGTGAGCCACGAGCTGTCGTTCGTGCGTCCTCTCGGGATCGACCTCGGCCCGGTACTGTTCTTCGTCCTCGTGCTGTTCATGCTCACGGCGACAGCGAACGGCGTGAACCTTACCGATGGCCTCGATGGCCTCGTTGCCGGATCGTCGGCACTCGTATTCGGCGCATTCGTGCTCATCGGGTTCTGGCAGTCGAGGAACCCTTCCTTCTACAACGTCGACGGCGCGCTCGACCTCGCCGTGTTCGCTGCAGCGGTCGTTGGCGCCGTCCTCGCGTTCTTGTGGTGGAACGCGTCGCCGGCGAAGATCATCATGGGCGATACCGGATCCCATGCCCTTGGCGGTGCGATGGCTGCGCTGGCACTGCTCGCGAACACCCAGTTGCTCCTTGTCATCCTTGGGGGCCTCTACGTGATGGAGACCGTGTCTGTGATCCTGCAGGTGTTCTCGTTCCGTGTTTTCGGGAGACGCATCTTCAAGATGGCGCCCATCCATCACCATTTCGAGCTGAAGGGTTGGCCGGAGACGACGACCATCGTTCGATTCTGGATCATCTCTGGGATGATGGTCGCTGTCGGTGTTGGCCTGTTCTACGCGGATTGGGTATCGGCGGGGCCGCAATGAGATATCTGCTTCTCGGTGCGAGCCTGCGTGGGTTGGAAGACGTTGCTGCAACGGTCGTTGCAGAGGGCCACGAACTCGTGCTCTTCGACCAGGAAGTGGCCGTGACCCCTCCGGAAGGAGCCGATGCTGTCACCGTGGCCACACCGCCATGGAAGGCGGACTATCTCAGCGGTGTCGACAGGGTGGTGACGAGTCCCTGGTTCTCGGCCATCGAACCTCCGTTGTCGGATGCGATCGACGAAGGCATCGACATCGTCACGGAAGCGGGCTTCGGCCTCGAGCATCTGACGATGGACTACGCGGCGGTCACCGGTACCAATGGGAAGACGACGGTGACGGAGGCTGCGACAGCGATGCTCGTCGCCTCAGGAATCAGCGCTGTCGCAGCGGGCAACATCGGAACGCCGGTGTCCGCCTTGTCCGACGACGATGCAGAGATCGCCGTCCTCGAACTGTCTTCGTACCAGCTGCTGTTCATGGGAGCGTTCGCGCCGAAGGCTGCCGCACTTCTGAACATCGCAGAGGATCACCTCGATTGGCACGGTTCCGTTGCGGCCTACACATCGGCGAAAGCGAAGGTGTTCTCAGGGATGGGCCCGAGTGCCGTCCTCGCGTTCAATGCGGACGACCCCGTCGTCGTTGACATCGTGCGAACGGCCAGCTGTCGTCTGGTTCCGTGCTCTGGCATACGCCTACCGGCCGACGGGAACGGCGTCGTCGATGGCTACATCGTGATCGATGGGCGCAGGTACCACACGAACATTTCCGATCCGAGCTACCTGTTCGATCTTGTCGCCGCGGGCACGATCGCTCTCGCCCTCGGGGCGGCGCCATCAGGCATCGAGCATGTTGTGGGGTCCTTCACCCAGGGCGCCCACCGCAGACAGGTCGTCGCCGTGATCGATGGTGTCACGTGGGTCGACGATTCGAAAGCGACGAACCCGCATGCAACGGTCGCAGCTGCTGGAGCATTCAAGAACGTGATCCTCCTCGCTGGCGGCCAGAACAAGGACCTCGACCTGTCCGTGATCACGGATCTGCCGTCTGTGCGCACGCTCATCGCCTTCGGAGAAGCTGGCGCGGATATCGCAGCGGCAGCCGATCGGGACGTGGTGGTGTGCGAGAACCTGGCCTGCGCGGTCGCGAAAGCCGCGGAGATCGCGGCCGATGGCGATACGGTACTGCTTGCACCGGGATGTGCGAGCTTCGACGAGTTCACGTCCTATGCACATAGAGGTGAGATGTTTCGCCATCTCGTGGAGACATTGGAGATGGGTGCCAGATGACCAGCACGGCAACGAAGAGAGCGACGAAGACGAAACAGCGCCATCCGCGTACGCTCGAACGCATGCGCTCTGCGGGAGGGCAGCGGGCAGCGGTATTGCTCGTCGTGGTGGCGATGCTGCTCATCATCGGTCTCGGCGCCATGCTGTCGGCATCGTCGGTGGTCTCCCTCTCGACGACGTCGCGGCAGTTCGACCTCTTCTCGAAGCAGCTCATCTGGGTAGCTCTGGGCTCGGCGGCGCTCGTCGTCGCAGCGTTCGTCCCATATCGCTGGTGGCAGCGGCTCGCACTGCCGATGTTCCTTGTGTCGATCGTCGGCTTGGTCGTGACACTGCGCGTGGCGAGGGACATCTCGGGAGCGGGTCGTTGGATCAAGCTTGGCCCGCTCACGATCCAGGTCGCGGAGTTCGCGAAGTTCGCGATCATCGCACTGCTCGCAGCGGTGCTCGACAAGAAGAAAGACCTCGTGCACGATCTCGGGCACGTCGTCGTGCCGGTCGGTGTCATCCTGGGTTCGGTGTCCGTGCTCCTGCTGATGCAACCGGATTTCGGTGACCTGCTCCTCATCGTTGCGCCAGCGTTCGTCATGCTCATGGTATCGACCGTCCCACTGCGCTATCTCTTCGGTCTCGGTGCATTGGCGAGCATGGCGTTGACAGCGGTTGCCATGTCTGCCAGCTACCGCAAGGACAGGTTGTTCAGCTTCCTCGACCCGTTCGCCACGGCCCAAGGAACGGGGCTCCAAGCCGTCCAGAGCATGATCGCGCTTGGGTCGGGCGGCTTCTTCGGCGTCGGCCTCGGGATGAGCAGAGCCCGATGGTCCTGGCTTCCCAACGCACACACGGATTTCATCTTCGCCATCATCGGTGAGGAGACAGGGTTCGCTGGGGCGATCATCGTTGTGACGCTGTTCGCCCTCTTGGCTGCCATTGGCATGTCCATAACGTTTCGCGCACCTGACTTCTATTCGAGGCTGCTCGCCGTGGGGATCGTTGCATGGCTCACGATCCAAGCCCTCGTCAATATCGGCGGCGTCATCGCCGTTCTCCCGATCACCGGTGTGCCGCTACCGTTCATCTCGGCTGGAGGCAATGCCATGATCATGAACCTGTTCGCGATCGGCGTGCTCATCAACATCGCTCTCGCGCCCCGGTCGGGGACTGACGCGTGACGGTCGGGATCGCTGCTGCCGGGTCAGGCGGGCACGTGTATCCCGCGTTGGCTGTAGCGGAGGTCCTCATGGCCAAGGGAGTCGCCAGGGGCGATATCGTCTTTTTCGGTGGTGATCGCATGGAAGCAGACGTGGTCCCCGCTGCGGGGTTCCCCTTCGTGCCGGTGGATATCCACGGGATCCGCAGGTCGTTCTCTGCGGACAATCTGACGCTGCCAGCGAAGGTCCTCGGAGCGAGGAAGGTCATCGCAGACACCATCGAAGACCGCGGTATCCGCGCCATGGTCGTATTCGGTGGCTACGTCGCAGGGCCTGCGGCACTCGCCGCGAGCAAGACAGACACGCCGCTGATCGTCCACGAAGCGAACGCGAAGCCGGGTATCGCGAACCGGCTGATCGCGCGCCGCGCCGACACCGTGTACGCCTCGTTCGCCCCGTCTCTGTCGGATCTGCCGATGGCCAAGGTCATCGGCAGTCCGCTGCGTTCAGCGTTCATCCATTTCGACAGGGATGGATTGCGGTCGATAGCGCGTGAACGCTACGGCGTTCCTGACGACGCTGTCGTGCTCGGGATCGTCGGTGGAAGCCTCGGAGCAAGCGCCCTCAACGACATCGCCCGAACCCTCGCTGAGCAAGAGGGGCGAGCGTTCACGATGGTGCATATATGCGGTACGGCGCACGCCGACACGTTCGAGTCCCTCGCAGCGGGAGTGGATGGATGGATCGTGAAAGCGTATGAAGAGGATATGCCGATGCTCTATGCCGCCTCCGACGTGATGCTGTCACGAGGCGGCGCGCTCACGGTCGCTGAACTCCACGCAACGCGTACGCCAGCGGTTGTTGTCCCCTTGCCGGCAGGAGGGGCGTATCAAAGCCTCAACGCTGTTGACGCCGTTGCCGCCGGTGGGTTCGTCGTTATCGACCAGTCCAACACAGACGAGATCATCGCCACGGTCGGATCGCTCCTCGATGATCCCGATCGGCTCGATGAGATGTCGCGTGCACTTGCCGATTCACCGCATCTGTCGGCAGCGACCATCGTCGCAGACCGCGTATTGGAGGTCCATGGTGGTCGGTAGCGACGCCATCCCTCAGCGGGTGCACATCGTTGGCGCAGGCGGGTCCGGCATGTCGGGACTTGCGAAACTCCTCAGCCAACTCGGGCACACGGTGTCTGGCTCCGATCTCAAGCCGGGGCGCATGTTCGACGCACTCGGCGATGTGGGCATCGAGACGTGGCTTGGTCACCGGCCCGAACGCATAGGAGAGGTCGATCTCGTGGTCGCATCGTCTGCGGTCCCCGATAGCGATGCCGAACTGGTCGCTGCGCGAGCGTTCGGCGTGGACATCTGGCGCCGGCCTGCCCTCCTCAAGGCGCTGACCATGGACCGCCGGACCCTTGGTTTCGCTGGGACACATGGGAAGACGACCTCGACAGCACTCGCTGTTGCCGCAACAAGGGCTATGGGCATGAACCCGTCGTTCCTCGTCGGGGGAGAGATGGTCGGCCTCAACACAGGGGCGTCCGTCGGAACAGACGAACTCTTCCTCCTCGAAGCCGACGAGGCGTTCGGTACCTTTCGGCATCTCGAGCTCGATGCACTGCTCGTGACGAACATCGAGGCAGACCACCTCGACCACTACGGAACGGTGGCAGCCCTTGAGGATGCATTCGCGCAGGTAGCCGCGCGGGTGCGCGGGCCACGGGTCGCGTGCGCAGACGATCCTGGCGTGCGCAGGCTGGCCGGAGCCGTCGACGTGGTTACCTACGGGTTCTCCCCGGATGCACGGTGGAGGATCACCGATCTCTCCCACGCGGATGGCGCTGTGTCCTTCACGCTCACAGGGCCGGGGGGAAGCACGAATGTCATGTTGCCGAAGCCAGGCCAGCATCTCGCTGCGGACGCGGCTGGCGTTCTGGCCCTGCTTGCAGAATCCGGGTTCGACGTCGATGCCGCAGCTGCAGGGATGGCGGATTTCAGGGGTGTGCGGCGAAGATACGAGATCGCTGCGATCGTTGCTGGCGTTACGGTGGTCGATGACTACGCCCACCATCCCACCGAGGTCGCGGCAACCATCGCGGCGGCGGCAGGAGGTTCCGCCGGCAAGGTCATTGCCGTGTTCCAGCCACATCGGTACACGAGGACCGCCGACCTTGCTCCCGAGTTCGGTGCGCCGCTCGCGTTGGCTGACGAGGTCATCGTGACGGACATCTACGCAGCAGGGGAGCAGCCGATCATCGGTGTTACCGGCAGGCTCGTCGCCCAAGCCGTCGAGGCGGCAGGTGGCAGCGTTGCCTTCGTACCGAAGCTGACAGACGTTCCCGACGCGCTTGTCGCATCGGCGGTATCGGGTGATGTCATCCTGCTCCTTGGCGCTGGAGACATCGCATCGATATCTGGAGATGTCGCGCGCGCGATCGAGGCATCGCGATGATCACCCACCACGGTGTTCGGGCCGATGTCCCGCTCGCACCGTTCACCACGTACAAGGTCGGTGGGCCAGCAAGGTTCTTCGCGGAGCCGGCGGATCTGTCCGAGTTGCGTGATGTCGTCTCGGCCGTGCCCACAGGTACCGAGATCATGGTCCTCGGCCGTGGCAGCAATGTCGTCATCGCAGACGATGGCATCGACGGACTCGTGATCAGGCTCGGACGATCCTTCCAAGCCGGCGCGGTCACCGCGCAAGGGACGATCGTGGCCGGCGGCGGAATGGCGCTGCCCAAGCTCGCCAGGCTCGCAGCAGAGCACGGCAGAGCAGGTCTCGGTTTCTACGTCGGGATTCCCGGCTCCATCGGGGGGGCGATACGGATGAACGCGGGAGGTCACGGCTCAGACACAGCCAAGGTGCTCGACCATGCAGTCGTCCTGGATGCACGCACCGGCGAGGTCACGACAATGTCGCCGTCGGACCTATGCCTCGCGTACCGGTATTCGTGCCTCGCGGACTCCGACATCGTCGTGCAGGCAACGTTCCTCACGGATCGCGGGGACACACAGACGCTCGAAGAAGAACTGCGCAGGATCACCCGCTGGCGCAAGGAGAACCAACCCGGGGGAACCCTCAACGCGGGGAGCGTGTTCAAGAACCCTCCAGGAGAACATGCAGGAGCGATCATCGATCGGCTCGGCCTGAAGGGGGAGCGAGTCGGGCCGATCGCGGTCTCGACGGTACACGCCAACTTCATGGTTGCCGCGAGTGATGCAACGGCCAACGATATCTTCCAGTTCGTGCACAAGATCAAGTCCATCGTCTGGGAAGCCACAGGCATAG
>CAYLIR010000008.1:0-15754 GCA_964383515.1 uncultured Acidimicrobiaceae bacterium | reverse complement strand
CTGTGGCCGTGGCCGTTTGGTGTCGACTCGACCGTACTCGGAACACCGGACGGCGACGTGCTCCCCTCCGTGGTCATCGCTGCAGCCGCCTTCGCTGCGGTGGTCGCTGTGGCCCGTATCGCACAGCGACTAGAGGTTCTCGAAACCACTACCTGAACCCTCGTCGATCGGCGGCGAAAGCACCTTGAACAGAACGGGCGAAAGGACCGCTGTCACCCCAACCAGCAGAACCGCACCCGCGGCAAGACCTTCATCGATGATCCCCTTGGCCACGCCGACGGATGCAAGGGCGATGATCACGCTGAGCTGGCCAGCGAGCAGGATCCCCGACCCGAGACTCTCACGGAACGAAAGTCCGCGCAGCATCAACAGCGGCGCCGGGACCATCTTGGCTGCGATCGCCACGACGATGATACCGACCGCTGCGGTGAGCACGTCCCGATCCGCAAGCGCGTCAAGAGGGAACTGGACACCTACGGAGATGAAGAACACGGGGATGAGGAAGCCGTAGGAGAAACCCGACAGGCGCTCTTCGAGGTTGCCGGGGTTCCGGAACACGAAGGCGAGGATCGCACCCGCCATGAACGCTCCGAGGATCGGATCCAATCCAAGAGCGATGGAGAGTCCGATGAACACGAACAGCAGCGCGAACGAGAACCTGATGCCGAGCTCATCCGGATCGCTCGCTGCGAACAGGCGTTCCGCGCTCTCGGGATACCACCACGCGATCGTCTTCATCACCCACAGCGCGGCGAGCAGAACCACCATGAACACGGGAACAGCGAGCAGTTCGATTCCCCACCCGCTCTCGAGCCACACGGAGAACACGATCACACCTGTTGCAGCGATGAACTCTGCCAGGACACCGACGACCATCGTGATCTGCCCCTGACGGGTCGACGCGCGGCCAGTCGCGCGCAATGCCGGGACGATGATGCCAACCGACGCTGCCGAGATCAGCAGCGTGAGGAAGATCTGTTGATCTGTCGACTCGAGACCGACGATGCCGAGCCCGAACCACGAGATCGCGACGATCACGGCGAAGAACCCGATGCCGAAGATGATGGGGCCTCTCCCCTCCCGTTCGAACGAATCGAAATCGATCTCGAACCCCGCAAGGAACATCAGGAGGAACAGGCCGAGTTCGGCAAGGACGAGGATGAAGCCCTCCGACGTTGTTGCCGAGCCGATGAGCCCGAGTACCTGGGGCCCGATCAGGAGACCGAAGATGATCTCAAGCACCACGGCTGGTACACCGATCCTCCTCGCAAGAAGCGGAAGGAGGAACGCACCGAGGCCGATCACGATGAACGTGGTTGCGCTGGGGAGCACGCCCTCGGCTCCTGCGGCGACAAAGACGGGCATGTCAGGTCGCCGCAGGCACGAACAGCACAGAACCCTCAGACAATGCTGCAGCCCACACACCCGTACCCGGTCGTATTCTGCTGAACGGGGGCTCAGGCATGGGGAGAACCAGCAGTGTGTCGGTCGCTGTCGCACTCGCGATCACCTTCACGGGGTTGCCCCGCACCACGACGTTGCCTGATTCGACCTCGTGTACAGCCGCCTCACGATGAAGCCAGGCGGTTCCAGCGCGCCGTTCGATCATGTCGTCGCTGCCCATGAACGTGGGGCTCGCCACCGCGATACCAACGAGTTCGCCCCCGGAGCGCTGCGCGATGTCGATCGCAGCCCTGTTCGCGGCATCGCTCGCCGACGTCCGCGTCACGGGGGCGATGATCCGCGCGAAGCTGGCATCACCGCGCGTCAGCAGGATCGGAACCTCGGCCGGGAGGAGCGTAGTGAGTATCTCGGGGATCTTGGCGTACCGTCGGATCCGCGACCGGTCTGGCATATCGACCACGATCGCCCCGACGCTCTCTTGGAGTGCAAGGGACACACATGCCGCATACGGGTGCACATCGACAACCCGGTGCTGGACCTCGACACCGAGTTCCTCCGTCGTCGTCGATGCCAAGAGAGCCTCGAGTTCCTCGGCATCTGTCTGGTTCTTCATCGTGCTCGGGTCGCGATGGACGACGAGGAGTTCCTCTGCGTTCGTGTTGCGCACGAAATAGGCAGCTTCGTTCACAGCAGACTCCCTGTCGGCGGCATCGACCAGCGGCACAACGATCTTTCGACCGAACTCGAGTGGGAAGCGGGACACGCCACCGGCAAAGGTCCGCACGACCTGGGAGAAGTCGATCGCTGCGCCAACGACCGTGACCTTGTCGCCTGACAGCAGCACGGTATCGCCATGGGGAACGAGGAGCTCACCGTCACGCAGCACAGCCGCGACGATCCACAGCGGCGAATGGTGGTCCTTGAGGGCGAGTCCCTCCACAGGTGAGTCCGGCGTGATCTCGAACTCGATGGCTTCGGCTCTGCCATCGGCGAACGTCGTGGAAGTGAGCTTGCGCGGCTCCATCGCAACTTCGAGGGCATGGGCGGCCAGTCTGGCCGGAACGACGGTGTCGACACCGATGTCGCGATAGGCGGCTTCACGGGCCGGGACGCGCACCATCGCGATGACCTGCTCGACACCAGCCGCTTTGGCGAGCCTGGCTGCTTCGAAGTTCACGTCGTCGTGGCCAGAGGCGACAACACAGGCGATCGCACTGTCGATGCCGGCCTCGTGCAAGACGACCGCACTCGATCCATCGCCGAGGATCGTTTCGACATCGCGCATCTCGGCGATGATGTCGAGACGTTCAGGATCCGTGTCAACCACCACGACATGCCACGTGTCCCCCAGGCGCTTGATGAGTTCGCGGGCGCTCGCTCCTGCCCCTACGACTATCGCTCTCACCATTCCTCCACGCATCGTCGTTGTGTACCGACATTATGCCCGCGACGCCAGCCAATCGACCACGCTCAGGTCAACCGAGGGTGAGACACCCCTGGTCGTACATCGCCTCCACGACCTCGAGCGACAGGCCAAGATCCGCAAGGATCGCCTGTGCACCATCGATGGTCAACGGGGGTTCGTGTCCATCGTGGTCGGATGCGAGGAATCTCGGCGCTGGATGCGGTCTCGTGCCGTCCACGGTGTCGATGAGGGCTTCGCGCGCCGCGTTGTGGGGGTGGTCGAGGACTTCGTCCATGGAAAGCACCGGAGTCACACACGCGTCTGTGCCGTCGAACACCTCCGTCCACTGCGCTCGTGTGCGTGTGCGAAATGCTGCAGCGAACGCCGCAGCGATGCCCGGCCATGTGTGCGGGTCGAGCCGGTTCCCGAGGGTTGCTTCGTCGAGTCCGAGACCTGCGACGAGCTCGCCGTAGAACTGCGGCTCGAGTGCCCCGACGGCCATGAACGCATCGTCTTTGGTTCGGTAGCAGGCGTAGAAAGGTGCACCACCGTCGAGCAGGTTCGCTTGGCGCTCCGATGACCACACGCCAGCGTCGTGAAGGGCGCGGATGGGTCCCATGAGCGCGGCGGCGCCATCGACCATGGCGATGTCCACCACCTGGCCTGCGCCGGTCGTCGCCCGTTCCACGAGAGCCGCAAGGATCCCCGCCACCGCGTACATCGCCCCTCCGCCGTAGTCACCAACGAGATTGAGTGGAGGCAACGGCAGGCCATGCGGACCGATCGCTGCAAGCGAACCGCTCAGTCCGATGTAGTTGATGTCGTGGCCCGCCATCGTGGCATACGGTCCGTCCTGACCCCAGCCGGTGAGATGCGCGTACACGAGCCGCTGGTTTGCCTCGCACATCTCATGTGGCCCGATGCCGAGCCGCTGTGCCACCCCGGGGCGATACGGATCGATGAGGACGTCCGCGTGGATGATGATCTCCACTGCGACCGCGCGGTCGTCCGCGTCCTTGAGGTCCAGCGCAACCGTCGTACGCGGCCTCCTCCCGATAGAGGACAGGGTTGCCGGGAGCCCGTGTCCACCGGGGCGATCGATCCGCACGATCGTTGCCCCCATGTCTTCGAGTTGGTCGCACGCGAACGGGGCAGGGCCGATCCCGGCGATCTCGACAACCGTGACACCTTCCAGCGGTGTTGCGCTCATAGCGACCCTATTCGCTCGACGACCAGGCTGAAGAACCGCTCTGCGTCCACGTTCGTCATGACCACCGCGTTCGCCTCCCCAGCCGCATCGTCGATCGTCGTGTTGCCAACCGTTTCCTCATGAACCGTATCGACGACAACATGGTGCGCGGATCCTCCGAACAAGGTCGGGTCGATCAGGTATGCAATGACACACGGATCATGCATGGGTGCACCCTCGATGTCGTACTTGGCGATGTCGTACTGCTCGTAGTAGCGGATCATCCCAGCAGCAGCCGTCGCAACCGAGGTGCCGTACGCTTCGAGCGCCTCAACATGCCTCGGGTACATGAGCGCCCTGTGGGTCACGTCAAGTGGGAACACCGTCAGGGGGATCCCGGCCGTGAACACGACATGGGCTGCATGGGGATCGACGTATGCGTTGAACTCGGCAACGGGTGTCGTGTTCCCCGGTTCGTTGAACGCACCGCCCATCCACAGGATCTCCGCGACCTTCGCGCTGATGCGGGGCTCTTTGATGATGGCCAAGGCGATGTTCGTCAACGGTCCTATGGGGCACAGCGTCACGGTGCCATCGTCAGATGCGAGACAGGCCTCGATGATGTAGTCCACGGCGTGAGCGTCACGGCGTTCCTGTGTGGGTTCTGGTAGGTCGGCTCCGTCGAGCCCCGTGGGGCCATGAACGTACTCGGCGGTATAGAGGGGGCGAAGCATCGGCCGCTCGCACCCGCGATACACGCCGACGGTCTCGTTGCCTGCGAGGGCGAGCACGGCGAGCGCATTGTCGGTGACGCGTGGCTGAGGCACGTTCCCTGCGACTGTGGTCACACCGTCAACGATGATCTCGGGGGATGCGATAGCGAGCAGCATCGCTATCGCATCGTCCTGACCGGGATCGGTGTCGATGATGATGTGGCGAGGATCGCTGTGCACGTCCGCAGCGTACCGGCATGCAGGCGTTCTGCGAGCCTACGTGTGTCCGCGGATCGCACCGTCTTCATGTCGGGTCATGTCGAGATCGAACCGCATCGCCCGCACGTCGATCAGGGCGACAATCCGATGAGCGCCATTCGTCCATGCCATCTCGATCGTGTGATCGGGGCCATCACCGAGCGAGAAAGAGCCGTCGAACGCCGGATGGGTGGTTCGGAGCGTGGCGAGGTCGACCAGTCGACGGACGACAGGTCGCTGCAAAGCTCTGTCGATGTCATCGACATCGAGGAACGGGCGGTTGATGTCCCTGCCTACGCCGGTAGCTCTCAGTAGAGCCATGTCGTTCGGCTGGGCAAGCAGCCCCGCGTAGTAGACCTGGGGGATTCCCGGACTCATGAACTGGATGAGCCGGGCGAGCACGAACGCGTCTGCATCCTGGCCGAGCGCCGAGAAGAAGGTCGAGTTGACCTGGTAGACATCGAGGTTGGAAGCGGCCGCGCCCGTGGCAAGTCGACTCTCACCGTTCGTGTTCGTATGGATACGTTCGACGAGCGCATCGATCTCACCAGCCGTGAGCAGGCCGGGCTTGTCACCTTCGGGGCCAACATCGATGACACCGATCCCATCATGGGTGTCGAGCACCGTCACGGCGTTGCGTGGAGCAACGGCCAACCATCGTTGCAAGGCACCGGTCGAGCCGGTGAAGATCGTGTGGAGGATGAGCGGAGCCAGCGCAAAGTCATACACGCGATCTACTCGGGCAGCGATGCCGACCTGTGTTTCGTGGTGGGCATGTATCTCGACGAGAACCTCCATGCCGGCCGCATGGATTCGCCGTGACAGGTCATCGATGAACCGGGATGTTGCAGGGGTCATGAAACAACTCGTCCCTGCGGTCTTGACCGCGTAGCCAACAGCATCGAGCCTCACCTGGGCCACGCCCGCATCGGCAAGCCGGCCGATGATCCGGTCCAGATAGGCAGTGCCCGATGCAGACGCGACGTCGATATCGACCTGGCTGGCTGTGAAGGTGGTCCACAACAGCCGATCCTCCCCTGCGATCGTGAACACTGTGAACGGTGGCGTGGGCCGGGGACGGTAGATCGCTTCCCGCTCTTGTTTCGAGGGACCGTCCGGAAAGACCGCAGCAACATCGAGGAACAGATCCGCATACGGCGAGGCATCGCCGCGATCTGCGTAGTCACGAAACGCTCTCGATTCCGATGAGACGTGGTTGACGATCATGTCGGCCGTCACGTCGTAGTGGGCGGCAAGCGATGCAAGGTCCTCCCACGTCCCAAGACGCGCGTCGACCTCCTCATGGTCGATTGGATCGAAACCCGCATCCGCTCCGTCATACGGTGTGTAGAACGGCAGAACATGAACGCCTGTGAACACCCCGGCGAACTGACGATCGACGATGGCGTGCACTCCCGCAATCCCGTGACCTCCGAAGCGGTCGGCATATGCGATCAGCTGGACTCCATTGCGCATGGACGGAGCATACGCATCCGCCGAAGTTGCCATGGCTTCCGGTGCGGTGGAGTACGTGCCCCGAGGAGCTATTGGAACGCGGAGTCTTCTTGGGCGGTGAGGAAATCGTAGATCTCGACCATGTCAACCCCTGGGATCGTTTCGACCGGCATGGCCGCAAGCACGTGCGAATTGGGCCGAACAGATGGCCACGCATAGCCGTTCCAACGCTCGGCCGCGTCCTCGCTCACCGACCGGCAGCACTCACCATCCGGGCAGCTCGATACCGAGTGCCGTTCGGTGTTCCACCCTCGGAACCATCTGGCGTCTTCGAAACGGGCACCAACCGTGATCGCATGAGCGGGATCGCGGCCGAACTCGACGAAGGTGGCGCACCAGAACGTCCCCTTGCTCGTGTCTGTGTATTGATAGTGGATCGTGAATCGCGATGCGGAGACGAACGCCTGGCGGGTTCCCCACTCTCTACACAACCGCTGTCCCTCGATCGCACCTGCCCTGTTCTGCGGGAATGGCACTCCGTTGTTCGCGTATGCCTTCCAGATGATCCCTTGATCATCTGAGCGTACGAAGTGCGTGCCCAGTCCGAGGTGCTTCGTCGCAAGGTTCGTGAAACGGTGCCCAGCCATCTCGTAGGACACGAAGAACCGGTCTTTGAGGTCTTCCACGGACAGGTTCCTGTCTGCCTTCGCGTCCTTGAGGAACGGGACCGCGACACGCTCGGGGATGAGCACCGCACCAGCGAAGTAGTTCGCCTCCACACGCTGGCGGAGAAAATCACCGAAATCCTTCGGATCGTCATGGCCGAGCGCGAAGTGCCCAAGTGTCTGGAGGATGACCGAACGCGCCTGTTTCGCGTCGAGGTGGTCACGCCCGCCCACATAGATCTTGCCGTTGCGGGTATCGGTCACCGAACGCACCGACGCCGGGATATCGGGCGTTCGGATCACCTTGAAGCCGAAATGATCGGCGAGGAGGTTCAGCTCCCCCTTCGACATGGCACCCTGCCCTGAGTAGTCGATCGCCTCGACGATCTCCGCTGCAAGCTTCTCGATCTCCTGGAAGTAGTTGCCACGTTCGGTCATCTCTGCCCGAAGCTGCGCGTTCGCGGCCCGCGCTTCATCCCTTGTGAACGGCGCGGCGTCGTCCCTCCCTCGCAGTTCTTCATAGAGTCGGACGATGTGTTCAAGCGCTGCATCAGGAATCCGCGAACCGGGCTTGAGGTACGGCAGCGAGAGGTCCCGATACGCCTGATCGCGCTGTGCGCGTTCGATCGCCACCTCGAGCTCTGCCCGGCGCGATGGCGCCTCGGGCTTGAGGAGATCACCAGCGTCGATCCCGAAAACCACCGACAGGTCGTTGATGATGCCCAGGCGCGGCTCCTTCTTGCCGTTTTCGAGCAGGGAGAGGTACGGAGCGGGTTTCCCGACCAGTGCACCCAGCGCATCGAGCGTCAGCCCCGCTTGCTTGCGATAGTGGCGCACACGCTGACCGAACATCAGAGGATCGATTGTTGCCACCAAGAACCTTCTCACTCGCTCTGTGGCGAAACTATAGCGCTTCTTACCACCATGAGAATTTGCGTTTCTCGCAATACCGTCGTTTCCTAGCCCCAGAGCGAAAGGGAACTGATGGACAACGTAGCGATCACTGGCGACATGGAGGACGGATTCGAGTCCATCTTGACCGAAGATGCCGTGGCGTTCGTCGTCGACCTCCACCGGCGCTTCAACGCCACGAGGACGGAACTGCTCGACCGGCGTCAGGTACGCCAGGCGGAGCTCGACGCCGGAGCCGTGTTCGACTTCCTCCCCGAGACGGCACCCATTCGCGAGGGCGATTGGTCTGTCCTTCCCGCTCCCAGCGACCTGGAGGATCGACGCTGTGAGATCACGGGACCGACGGATCGCAAGATGGTCATCAACGCACTCAACTCCGGAGCGCGGGTCTTCATGGCGGACTTCGAAGACTCGAACTCCCCCACATGGCACAACATGGTCGACGGGCAGATCAACCTCTACGATGCGATTCGCAGGCAGATCGACTTCGTCAACGAAGAGGGCAAGCCCTACACGTTGACCCATGAGCCTGCCACGCTCCTCGTTCGACCGAGGGGATGGCATCTCCAAGAGCGGCATCTGCTCGTCGACGGCTCCCCCGTGTCCGCTTCACTCTTCGACTTCGGGCTCTACTTCTTCCACAATGCACGAGAACTGCTCGCTCGGGGTTCAGGGCCGTATTTCTACCTGCCCAAGCTTGAGAACCATCTCGAAGCCCGCCTGTGGAACGATGTGTTCGTCTACGCGCAAGAGGCGCTCGGCATCGACGTGGGAACGATCAAAGCGACGGTGCTGATCGAGGTCATCCCTGCCGCTTTCGAGATGGACGAGATCCTGTACGAGCTGCGGGATCACTCGGGTGGCCTCAATGCCGGCAGGTGGGACTACATATTCTCGGTCATCAAGAAGTTCCGCAAGCGGGAGGGTTTCGCACTCCCCGATCGTGCCCAGATCGGCATGACGGCACCGTTCATGCGGGCCTATACGGAGCTCCTTGTCAAGACGTGCCACAAGCGCGGCGCCCATGCCATGGGCGGAATGGCTGCGTTCATCCCGTCGCGGCGCGACGAGGAGATCAACGCCATCGCGTTCGCGAAGGTGCGCGAGGACAAGATCCGGGAGGCCAACGATGGCTGTGACGGAACATGGGTCGCACATCCTGATCTCGTCCCGCTCGTGACGGGCATATTCGACGAGGTTCTCGGCGAGGCACCGAATCAGCTGTCCAAACAGCGTCCGGATGTGGTCGTCGGGCCGGACGACCTCATGCGATTCGAGGTCGAGGGAGGCAGGATCACCGAGGGTGGTGTCCGCCAGAACGTTGACGTCGCGATTCAATACCTCGCTTCCTGGCTGCGTGGCGTCGGTGCGGCTGCGATCTACAACCTCATGGAAGACGCTGCGACCGCAGAGATCTCCCGATCCCAGATATGGCAGTGGGTTCATTCGGGGTCCGAAACGGACGATGGGGTGCGCATCACGCCTGCATACGTCCGCAGGATCGCAGATGAAGAGACCGAACGGCTCAGATCCGAACTCGGCCATGCGATCTACGATGCAGCCCGGTTCGAAGAGGCGCGATCTCTCTTCGAGGCCGTTGCGCTCGCAGACGACTTCCCCGATTTCTTGACCTTGCCCGCCTACACGATCCTCGAGAACTGAAGCTACGGCCAAAGGAGCGACCATGACCAACGAAGACACCATCAGAGCCAGAGCCGCAGCGATACAGGAGGATTGGGATACGAACCCACGTTGGGAAGGGATCGAGCGCGGCTACAGCGCCGAGGACGTCGTCCGACTGCAAGGATCCTTCGTCGAAGATCGGACGATCGCAACGGCGATGGCACGCAAGCTGTGGGATCTACTCAACAGCCAAGACTACGTGAACGCGCTCGGCGCCATGACGGGCGGCCAGGCCGTCCAGATGGTCAAGGGCGGGCTCCAGGCGATCTATCTCTCGGGCTGGCAGGTGGCAGCCGACGCGAACCTTGCCGCTTCCGTGTATCCGGACCAGTCGCTGTACCCGTCGAACTCAGCCCCTGCGCTCGTGCAGCGTATCAACAACGCGCTCAAGCGGGCCGACCAGATCGAATGGTCAGAGGGCGACCCTAGCCACGATTGGATGATCCCGATCGTCGCTGACGCCGAGTCGGGTTTCGGCGGCGCGCTCAACGTGTTCGAGCTGACCAAGCTGTTCATCGACGCTGGCGCTGCAGCCGTACATCTCGAAGACCAGCTCTCTTCTGAGAAGAAATGCGGCCACATGGGAGGCAAGGTGCTGATTCCAACCAGCCAGCATGTGCGGACACTGCAAGCTGCACGGCTCGCCGCCGACGTCATGGGAACGCCGACACTGGTCGTTGCTCGCACGGATTCGCTTGGAGCTGCCCTCGTCACGACAGACATCGATGAGCGCGATCAGCAGTTCACCACAGGCGAGCGGACAGCGGAAGGCTTCTTTGTCGTCAACAACGGGATCGACGCAGCCATCGCCCGAGGCCTCGCATATGCACCCTACGCAGACCTCATCTGGTGCGAGACGTCAACACCCGACCTTGAGGAGGCTGCAGCGTTCGCGGCAGCGATCCATGAGCAGTACCCAGGGAAGATGCTCGCGTACAACTGTTCGCCTTCGTTCAACTGGAAACGCCATCTCGACGATACGACGATCGCCGCATTCCAGAAGGAACTCGGCGCGATGGGCTACCGATTCCAGTTCATCACGCTTGCAGGGTTCCATGCGCTCAACGCGACCATGTTCGACCTGGCCAAGGGTTACGCCGAACGTGGCATGGAGGCCTATGTCGAACTCCAGGAAGCCGAGTTCGCCATGGAGAGCGACGGGTACACGGCAACACGACATCAGCGTGAAGTCGGTGCAGGATACTTCGACCAGGTCAGCCAGGTCATCACCGGCGGCCTCTCGTCCACGCTTGCCCTCGAGGGCTCGACCGAGTCGGCACAGTTCTACGACGCCATCGAGTAGCCCGCACCCTGAACCTTGGGTTCACAACGCCCCATGTGGCGTCTCCGGCCCGAAGCTCGCCGAACCTGCGGCGCCCCGAGCGCGGAACCCGTATCAGCTGAAGGCCGGCATGACCTCTGTGGCGAAACGCTCGATCGATTCGGTCGTGAAGCCTGCGTCGGGAAAGTACAAGATGGCGTACTCCATCCCGGCGTCTGCGTAGGCAGCGAGCTGTTCAACGATCTCTTCTGGCGTGCCCATGGCAGCACCTCGGCCGCCGTAGAGTCGGTCGAGAGCGAGTTGCGGGTCGTCGAGGACGGTGGCGTACTTCTCCCGGAGGCGCGCTACCTTCGCGTCGCGTTGCGCATCGTCCCCGATGAGGACGTTGAAGTTCACCGACCTGGTGATCTCGTTGTAGTCCCTCCCGACCGCTTCGCAGTGTCGCTTGAGCACGGATGACTTGTGGATGAAACTCTCAAGCGTGTCCCCGAAATTGGTATAGTCGGCGTACTTCGCTGCGGTGCGCAAGGTGAGTTGCTCACCCCCACCGGCCACCCATATGGGGATCATGGGCTCCTGCACCGGCTTCGGCTGACATATCGCCTTGTCGACCGTGTAGTGCTTCCCAGAGAACGATGCCTCTTCCTCCGTCCACATCGAACGCATGATCTGGATCGCTTCGTCGAGCTCTCCAAGCCGAACCGAGGGCTTCGGGAACGGATAACCGTAGGCGAGGTACTCCTGCTCATACCAGCCACCCCCGATACCCATCTCGACCCTCCCACCTGAGATCACATCGACAGACGATGCGACTTTGGCGAGGTACGAAGGCTTCCGGTAACCGTTGCATGTGCACATCTGCCCGAGCCTGATCGTGTCCGTGGCGACGGCGAGAGCCGACATGAGCGTCCACGCCTCGTAGGTGACCTCTTGGGTGGGAAGAGGCACCGTATGGAAATGATCGAACACCCATGCGGAGGTGAACCCCAGTTCCTCTGCATTCTTGGCGACATCGACCATCGTGCCCCAGTGCTCGGATGTGTCTACGCCGACGAGGTCGAGTCGCCAGCCCTGCGGGATGAATGCACCGAATTCCATAGCGGTCAGCCTACATGTGTTCGGTCACAGGCCCACTGCATCGGCAAGGCGGTCGCGGAACGAATCGACAGACCCGAGAAGCAGCGCATCAGCCTTCGCCCGTTTGAAGTACAGATGGGCATCGTGTTCCCACGTGAAACCGATCCCTCCGTGCACCTGGATGGTGTCCCCGGCAACCTTCAGGTACGCATCGGAACACACCGACTTCGCGAGGGGAACAGAGACAGCGGTTTCGTCAGCGTCGTCATAGGTCGCCGCCGCATGCCACGCAACAGACCTGGCGTGCTCGACAGCGACGAGCATGTCGGCACACATGTGCTTGACTGCCTGAAACGACCCGATCGCCCTCCCGAACTGGTACCTCGTCTTGGCGTAGTCGACTGCCATGTCGAGGCACGCCTGGGCACCGCCGACCTGCTCACTCGCCATTGCAACGACACCGGCATCGAGTGCCCTCGCTGTTGCCTCCGGATGCGGCTGCCCTCCCAGATAGGCATCGGCAGGTACGGTCACACGATCGAGCGTCAGCGTGCCGAGCGGGCGTGTCGCATCGAGCGACGGCACTGCAGCGACAGTCACACCTTCCCCGTTCGCTGGGACGACGAACACCCCCGCACCTTCGTCGACGCTGGCAGACACGACGAACAGATCAGCGCGCACTGCGTCTGTCACGAACCGTTTCGATCCCGTGAGGATCCATTGATCGCCTTCAGAGACAGCGACCGTTCCAGGCGTGCGGCCATCGTCGTGGGCATGCTCGAACACCGCGAGCGTCGCGATCGTGTCCCCCGCCGCGATGCCGCGCAGAAGCGTTTCCTTCTGCGACTCGGTGCCTGCGACCTCGATCGCCGTCGATGCCATGACAGACGACAGGAACGGCACAGGCGTCACCATCGCGCCTAGCTGCTCGAAGACCACAGCGAGTTCGCAAAGACCATATCCTGCTCCGCCGTACCGTTCGTCGATGGCGAGCCCGATGAGGCCCATATCTGCAAGACCACGCCACACCTCGGGGAAGAACGCTGCCGTTGTGACCGACGCGTCCCGCACCTTGTCCAACCCCGCGTTCGCCACGAGGAACGCAGATACGGTGTCTGCAAGCATCTTCTGTTCGTCGGTGCGAATGAAGGACACGGTATCAGCCACGACGCACGTCCTTCCATGGCAGGTCCTTGTCCACGCGGGGCTCGCCGGGGAGGCCGAGGACACGCTCACCGACGATGTTGCGCATGATCTCGGAGGTGCCGCCTTCGATGCTGTTCGCCCGTGCCCTCAGGAACTGCCTCTGCGGGCTCATCACGCGTTCGATCTCTCGCGTGCCGTACGTCGTGGGCTCAAGGGTGTACCCTTCAGGTATCGTTGCTCCCTCGAGGCCGAGCATCGACACGGCAACAGACGTCACTTCCTTGTTGAGATCTGCCCATGCGAGCTTCACCGTGGATCCCTCTGGCCCAGGAATGCCGGCTGTGGCGTTCTGTGATGCACGCTCCGTTGTGAGCCGCAACGCCTCAGCCTCCGCCCACAATCGTGCAAGCTCACGCCGTGTTGCGGTGTCCCCTGACCCACTTGTCCGCCACACCTCGACGGTTGTCGCGATCGTTCCTGAACCACGGGGCGCCGTGGTTCCACCGATCGCGACACGTTCGTTCATCAGCGTCGTCATCACCACACGCCAGCCAGCGCCGACATCGTCTATCCGCTGGTCGTCTGGGACCCTCACATGCTCGAAGAACACCTCGTTGAACTCGGCCTCCCCCGTGATCTGGTACAACGGCCTGATGTCGACACCGTCTGCCTCCATGTCGACGATGAAGTACGTCAGGCCGCGGTGCTTCGGCTGGTCGGGATCCGTCCGTGCAACGACAAGCCCCCACTTCGCGAGATGTGCAAGAGTCGTCCAGACCTTCTGCCCGTCGAGTATCCCCTCGTCTCCGGCCTTCTCTGCGCGTGTCGCGAGGCCCGCCACATCCGAGCCCGCTCCGGGCTCGGAGAACAGTTGGCACCAGATCTCGTCCATGGTGAACATCGGCCGCAACCATCGCTGCCGCTGCTGGGGCGTCCCATGAACAACGAGCACACCCGACCCCATGCCGATGCCGAGAACGTTCGCTGTTCGATTCCACGTTGGAGCGCCTGCTTCGGCAAGCCGTCTCGCCACTGTTGCCCTGTGCCGTGGCGAGACACCAAGGCCTCCATCGCCGATGGGGAAATCGACCCATGCAAGGCCAGCGTCGAATTGGGCGCCCCAGAACTCCTTCGGAGTCACGCGATCCGGTGGATGGCCCGCGAGGAGTTCGTCCAATGCGATATCGACCCGCTCGGTTTCTGATGGCTGCGACACGGTCACCTGTCTCCCTCTCGTGGCTGTTTCTCGTGCTCAGGTACTCGGGGCCATCACGACGAGCGTCAGAAGGTCGGCAACGAGTGCCGGTGTCGGAGAGCCCTCGATCTCGACGACAACGTTCATCGTGAGCAGGTACTGGCCTGGCGACTTCTCCCGCACCGCCTGCAACGTGGAGATAGCCCGGATCTTGGATCTCACCGGCACGGGTGCAAGGAACCGCACCTTGTCACTCCCATAGTTGATGAACATCGCGGCACCCTCAGGCACCACCATCGCCGAGAGTGTGAGGTGGCTCAGCAGGGACAATGTAAGGAAACCGTGAGCGATCGTCGCACCGAACGGGCCATGGGCCGCGGCTTCCTCATCCACATGGATCCACTGATGATCGTTCGTTGCCTCTGCGAACTTGTTGATCCGATCTTGGTCGAGTACGAACCAATCTGAACGGCCCGTCTCCTTGCCGACATACGTATCGAGTTGGTCGAGAGGAACGGTTCTCATGTCCTGCTTTCTTGCTGGTAGTGGCACACTACTACCCAGCAGGAGCACAGTTGTCCCGACGCTGGTACGTTCTGTTGCCACAAGGAGAAGGCACATGGAAGTACGTGGGAAAGTATCGCTCATCACCGGCGCGGCGAGCGGCATAGGATCTGCCATGGCAAGGCGGTTCGCAGCCGAAGGGGCAGCATCGGTAGTGGTCACCGACATCGATGCCGATGGGGTTGCAGCGATTGCCGACGACATCGGCGGAATACCGTTCGTCCTCGATGTCACGGACGAGGCACACACCAAAGCTGTCATCGCTCAGGTCGAAGACGCCTGCGGCCGGATCGACCTGCTCTGTCTGAATGCAGGGATACCAACAGACGGATCCGTCGACACAGCCAACGAGGATTGGCAACGCACCTGGGACGTGAACGTCATGGCGCACGTCTACGCGACGCGCTACGCGCTGCCAGGGATGATCGAACGAGGTTCTGGATACATCCTCACGACGGCGTCCGCGGCGGGGTTGCTCACCAACATCGGGGCTGCACCGTACTCGGTGACGAAGCACGCCGCGGTCGCCCTCGCAGAATGGCTAGCCGTCACCTATGGCGATCGAGGGATCACCGTGTCGTGCCTGTGCCCCCAGTTCGTGGAGACACCGATGCTCGAAGCCTTCGGCAGCCACTCGGACAAAACACGTGCATGGGTGGAGAGCATCGCCATCGACACCGCAGCGGGCCTCGACCGATCCCGGATCTTCGTGTGGAGTATGTTCGGTGGCGCCGTCGTCGCCAACGGCATCGTCCTGATCGCTGCGCCGACCATGACGAACTATCTGACCGCCGTCGCCGTCGCGG